>CAZYSW010000032.1:0-12444 GCA_964650105.1 uncultured Nannocystaceae bacterium | reverse complement strand
CTGGCGGTTCACCACGTTGCGGTCGGTGCTCGAGATCCGGGGGTGGGGGTGGGTGTGGATCCACCCGCCCAGCCACGCCGACACCAGCCTCGTGGAGCGGACGGTCACGCCCGAGGAAGCCAAGCGGGCCCTGATTGGATACGATGAAGCCTCGAGCTTCGGGCCCCGGTCCGGTGCTCCACAGCCCGAGCCCGAGGCCGAGCCTTCGACGGTCGAGCCTCCACCGGTCGAGCCTCAGAACTCCGAGAGCGACGAGCATGCCTGAAGCACAGGTCCAAAAGGCGCGCCGCAAGAAGGACCGAAAGACGCGGCGCGGCCAGGGGAGAGTGTCCCGCGCCGCGGCGCACCCCGACGAGGCGCACGCCGGGGCCCCCGCGAAGGCGGGGTCCGACGCCCACGAGGTCGAACGCGCCGCGGCCCGGCGATCTCGCGGAGGCGAGGGCCGCCAAGGCGAGCGAGGAAAGCCCGGCGCGGCCGAGCGCGGGCGAGCCAAGAGGACGACGGATGCGGACTCAACCGACCCTCGCGGCACCGGCAAGGGCCCGGGGCAACGAAGGCGCAACGAGGCCGCCGATCGCGGTGGGAACGCGGCGAAGGCGGGCGAGGGTCGGGGACGAAGCGAGCGCGACGACGAGGCCGACGCGCGCCGGGCGGGCGAGCGCGCACGCCGGGGCCGGGACGAGGGCGAGGGCAAGCCGGAGGGCAAGGCCGGCAAGGGCAAGCCGGAGGGCAAGGCCGGCAAGGGCAAGCCGGGGGGCAAGGCCGGCAAGGGCAAGCCGGGGGGCAAGGCCGGCAAGCGCACGCACGAGGAGAGCGACGCACCCGACGCGCCCGATTCGGCAGCGACGCTCGACGAGTTGGTGGCCGCGCTCGGCGAGGAGACGGCGAGCGCCGCGGACGCGGCCTCGGTCGCCGACGCAGCAGACGAGGACCGCATCGAGCTGTCCGACACCCTCCCGATGGAGACCGACGACGACCTCAGTCAGGTCGAGGGCGAGGCTTCGCGACGACTGATGTCCATCGTCGAGAGCCTGCTGTTCGCGGCCACGCGACCGCTGACGGTCCGCGACCTCCGTCGGCTGCTCAAGGAACCGTCGACGCGTCAGCTCCAGCTCGCGCTCAAGGCCCTGATGCGAGAGACCGCCGATCGCGGCATCGTGGTGGGGCAGGTGGCCGGGGGGTTCCGCCTGCGGACCCATCCCGACAACGCGCAGTACGTTCAGAAGCTGCTCTCGGGCAAGCCGACGCGGCTGTCGCGATCGCAGCTCGAGACCCTGGCCGTGATCGCGTATCAGCAGCCGATCACCAAGGCCGAGATCGATCACGTGCGAGGCGTGGATTGCAGCGCGGTGTTGCGGCTGTTGCTCGAGCGGGATCTCGTCAAAATCGTGGGGCGCAAGGAGGAGCCGGGGCGTCCGCACGTGTACGGCACGACCGTCAAATTCCTGGAGTTCTTCAACCTGCGAAGCCTGCGAGACATGCCCGATCTGCACGAGTTCCGCGATCTCACCGCGGAGAGCGAGGCGACGCTGCGCGAGCAGCTCGGAGACGACATCGCCGCCGAGCAGGAGGACATGGGGCAAGAAGTGCTGTCGTTCGACGGCCCGGGCGACGAAGCGACCACGGACCGCGACGGCGCGTCGGCGACCGACGGCGACGAGGGGGCGGGCGACAAGGGGTCGGGCGACGAGGAGTCGGGCGACGAGGGGGCGGGCGACGAGCCGTCGGGGCCGGCCGACGACGCGGAGGACGGGACGTCGGAGGCGGCGCTGGCCGGCGAGGACGCGCTCGTCGAGGACACGGGGGAGGCCGACGCGGGCGGCTCGGCCGAGGCGGATCTCGTCGGTGCGCGCGTGGAGATGGCCGAAGCCGAAGCGCCCGATGACGGCGACGAAAGCTCGAGCTCCTCATGAGCAGGCCGGCGCGGGGTGGTTCGACCCGAGGCTCCCGGAAGAAGCCGGGGCGCCCCGGGCCACGCGGCGACGCCCGACAGCGTCCGCGCGTACCCGCCAAGGCGGCTCGTGCCGGTCAGGGGGATGGCGACGCGCATGCGGCCGCGGAGGCGCTCGGTGGGCCGGTGCGCCTGCAGAAGGTGTTGGCGCGGGCGGGCATCGCCTCACGGCGGGGCGCCGAGGCCCTGATCGCGGCGGGTCGGGTGAAGGTCGACGATCGGGTGGTCACCGAGCTCGGGACCAAGATCGATCCGCTGCGGCAGCGTGTCACCGTCGACGGGCGACCGGTTGCGATGGAGGCTCCGGTCTACGTCGTCCTCAACAAGCCCGAAGGATACGTCTCCTCGGCCGAGCCCGACGTGGATGCGCGGGGGCGCAAGACCGTCGTCTCCCTGCTCCGCGGGTTGCCGCAGCGGGTGTATCCGGTCGGGCGACTCGACTATCACACCCGCGGCGTCCTGTTGCTCACCAACGACGGGGACTTCGCCGCGCGGCTGACCCACCCGCGTTACAAGGTCCCCAAGACGTATCACGTGAAATTTCAGGGCCACCTCGATCTGGCGGACCTGCAGGCGTTGCGCGAGGGCGTGACGCTGGAGGACGGAACGCGCACGCAGCCGCTCACCGAGCTGTTCGTGATCAAGGAGACCGACAGCAACACGTGGGTGCAGCTCACGCTCACCCAGGGCCTCAACCGGCAGATCCGCCGCATGGGCGAGGCCATCGGCAAGCCCGTCCTCAAGCTGATCCGGGTCGCGGTGGGGGACGTGACGACCGATGGGCTCGCCGAGGGGCAGTGGCGTCACCTGCGCGCAGCCGAGCTCGCCGACCTCCGGGCGCTCACCGAGGAGGCGGGCCGTTCGGGGCCGCAGCGCCGGGCCAAACGTCGCGCCCGTCGGTGACCGCCGCCCGCGGGGAGCGAAGGGGGCGGTCGTTCGACGGGGGGGCGGTGACGGGCTCGTCCACCGCCACCTTCGTCGCCCGGCGGCGCGGGTGGGCGGCTTGTCACAGGGCGCCTTCGGGGGTAGGGTCCCCGCTCCCGTGGGCCGGCTGCTCGCCGCCTTGGCCCTCGGTACGAGGTTCCTTACAGGTCCGAGGTCGTGAGATGGCCAAGCTGTCCCAGGTTCTGCGCGACAACAAGCGCGACAAGATGATCGAGAAGTATGCTCAGCGGCGCGCCGAGCTGCGCCGCAAGCTGCGGGACCCCGAGCTCTCCCCCGAGGAGAAGTTCGAGGTCATGGCGGCGCTCAACAAGCTCCCCCGCAACTCGTGCCCGACGCGCAAGACGAGGCGTTGCCTGCTCACGGGCCGTTCGAAGGCCGTCTATCGCAAGTTCGGGCTCAGCCGCATCGCGCTTCGCGAGCTGGCGCTTCGGGGTGACCTCCCGGGCGTCACCAAGTCGAGCTGGTGAGGAAGGCGGACGACGTCATGAAGATGGGCGTACATCCCCAGTATCGGAAGGTTCTGTTCATCGACAGCTCGACGGGCGACGAGTGGACCACCTATTCGACGTTGAGCTCGAACGAGACCCGAGAGGTGGGCGGTGAGGAGATTCCGGTGATCCGTCTGGAGATTTCGTCGCACAGCCACCCGTTCTGGACGGGGACGGCGCGCGAGGTCGACACCGAGGGACGCATCGATCGGTTCCGTCGTCGCTACGCCGCTCGCGGAAAGTCCGCCAAGTCGGGCGGGTAGGTCCGGACCAGGAATGGCCCGGCCGAGCGGCAAAGCCAGGCGATCGACGCGAGGCCAGGTGGCCCCGACGGGTGCGGTTCGAAAGAGCGAGGCCCCCTTCGTGGTGGGGGCGACCGCGGTGGGCCCCGAGCTGATTTCCGCGCTCTTGGGACGGGCTCTGGCGAGCGGTGGCGACTTCGCGGATCTGTACTTCGAGTACCGCCGCAGCGCCAGCGTTTCGATGGAAGACGGTCGCGTGCGCACGGTGGGCGGCGGCATCGACCTCGGCGTCGGGATCCGTGTCGTCGTCGGCGAAGCGGTCGGCTACGCGTACACCGAGAGCCTCGAGCCCGACGCGATGATCGCGGCGGCCGAGACCGCCAGTCGGATCGCGAAGGTCGGGGGCTCGAAGGCCCCGGTTCGGGTGCGGCGGGTCGGGCTCCCCAACCACTACCCGGTGGTCGACGAGGTCGTCGACGTCGAGGGCAAGGCGAGGGTCGAGCTGCTCCGACGCGCCGACGAGGCCGCGCGTGCGTTCGACAAACGGATCGTCCGGGTGGATGCGTCGCTCGTCGCGGTACACAAGGAAATCATGGTGTGCGCCAGCGACGGCACGCTGGCCTACGACATCCAACCCATGGTGCGGATCGGTGTCTCGGTGGTCGCCCGCAAGGGCCGCAGGTCGGAAGGCGGGCAGAGCGGCGGCGGGGGGCGGCAAGGGTTGGACTACTTCGACGTGACCAGCCCCGAAGCGCACGGTCGCGAGGCGGCTCGCGTCGCACTGATCAACCTCGACAGCCGACCGGCGCCGGCGGGGACCATGCCGGTGGTGCTCGCCGCCGGCGACGCGGGGATTCTGCTCCACGAGGCGGTGGGGCACGGGCTGGAGGCGGACTTCAATCGCAAGCGGACCTCCAATTACACCGATCGCATCGGCCAACCCGTGGCTTCACCGCTGGTGACGGTGGTCGATGACCCGACCCTGGCGGGATCGCGCGGGAGCATCAACGTCGACGACGAGGGGGTCGTGCCCGGTGAGCACCGGCTCATCGAGGGCGGTGTGCTGCGCGGGTACATGCAGGACCGGATCAGCGCCAAGTTCTTCCGCGAAAAACCCTCCGGCAGCGGACGCCGGGAGAGCTTCCGCGAGGTGCCTTTGCCGCGCATGACCAACACCCTGATGACCGCGGGCGACGACGAGCCCGAAGACATCATCAAGTCCGTAAAAAAGGGCGTGTACGCCAAGAAGTTCAGCGGTGGGCAGGTGAACATCTCCAACGGCGACTTCGTGTTCAGCCTCACCGAGGGGTACCTGATCGAGAACGGCCGCCTGACGGCCCCGCTCAAGGGCGTGAACCTCATCGGCAACGGCCCCGACGCTCTGACCACGGTGAGCATGGTCGGGCACGACTTCGCCCTGTCCGACGGCATGTGGACCTGTGGCAAGGACGGCCAGAGCGTTCCGGTCGGGGTCGGGATGCCGACGGTCAAGCTCGACCGTTTGACCGTGGGCGGGACCGACGTGGCAGGAGGGTGAGCGTGCCGGAGACCAGGGCCAGCGCGAAGATCCTGGATCGCCTCGCCGACTCGGCGACGCACGCCGTGGAGGTGCTGCGTCGTCTGGGGGTCGACTCGGCGGAGGTGAGCGTCGGGGTCGGCAACGAGCTCGAGGTCGGCGTGCGCAACGGTGAGGTGGAGCTCGTCAAGGAGGCGCAGTCGAGCGGGATGTCGGTCCGCGTGATCCGGGACGGGCGGGTCGCGACCAGCTCGACCACCGATCTCGCGCGCGATGCAGTGGAGACGTTCCTGGCACGGGTGGTGGAGATGGCGGAGATCAGCGAGCCGGACCCGATGGCCGCGCCGCCCGATCCCCGCCAAACCGTGCGGCGCTGGCCGGATCTGGATCTCTTCGATCCCCGGACCGACCGGATCGATGCGGCGCGGGGGATCAAGATGGCGCTGCAGGCCGAGCGCGCCGCGCTTCGGGCCGATCGGCGGATCACCACCTCGGAGGGGGCGAGCTTCTCCCGCAGCAGCGGGCACTCGGTGCTGGCCACCACGGGTGGGTTCATGGGCCGCAAATGCGGCACGTACCAGTCCCTGGTCGTGCAGGCCATTGCGGACGACGAGGGCGGAAAGAAGCGAAACGGCACCTACTGGACCGGTGGGCGATTCCTGGAATCGCTCGAGTCGCCCACCGCCGTGGGCAAGGAGGCGGCTCGTCGGGCCGTCGCGTCGCTGGGCGCGGTGAAGATGAAGACCGGTGTCTATCCGGTGGTCTTCGACAAGGACGCCGCCCGCTCGATCGTCGCGCTGGTCGCCGGGTGCATCCTGGGCGATGCGGTGTATCGGCAGCGCAGCTACCTGGCCAAGCGCCTGGGCAAGGTGGTCGCCAGCAAACACGTGACGCTGGTGGACGACCCCCTCATCGAACGCGGCCCCGGATCGCGCCCCTTCGACGGCGAGGGGCGCAAGGTCAAGCGCCTGACCGTCGTGAAGCGGGGCGAGCTGAGGACGTTCTTGCTCGACACCTACAGCGCGCGGAAGCTGAAGATGGAGCCGACGGGGTCGGCGAGCGGAGGCGGGGGAATCCCCCACTCGAGCACCAGCAATTTCTTCCTCGCCGCCGGGCGCAGCAAGCCCTCGGAGCTCCTGCGCGGGATCTCCGAGGGGTTGTACGTGGTGCGGATGATGGGATTCGGCTTCGACCCCACCACGGGCACGTTGAGCCGCGGCGCCGAGGGGTTCTTGATCGAAAACGGCGAGCTGACCCGCCCCGTGGGCGAGATCACGATCTCCCGCAACCTTGACGAGCTGTTGCAGGGCATCGACAAGGTCGCCGACGATCTCGAGCACAAGACCTCGATCGCTTCGCCGAGCTTTCGCGTCGACCACATGACGGTCGCGGGGGGCTAGCCGGGCACGGAGCGTCGGGACGGGCCGCCGAGGCCGGCTAGCCGCGCGACGTCCAGCGCTTCACCAACGGAGCGAGCTTGCGCAGGATGGTCGCGTGGTCCGCCGGATGGCTGGCCACGACGCCCAGCGGATGGGTGATGTCGGCACCCCGGTAGGAGAGTCTTTGTCCGACGAGGTCGGTGACCACCCCGCCCGCAGCTCGCACCAGGACCTCGGGAGCGCAGGTGTCCCACATCTTGGTCCGTCCGGGCGCCTGCACGTACGCGTCGGCATCCCCGCGCGCGACGCTGGTCAGACGCACGCCGACGGAGCCGACGCTCTGGACGCGATCGAGGTCCACCTCCAGCGCTCGCCGGATCGCGTGTTGGCGCGACGTCGGATAGAGCTTGCCGCCGATGAGCCGGAGCTCCGCGAGCGACCGGCGCGACATCCCGAGCGGCTCGAGGCGCCCCTGTCCGACCCATTGCCCGCTCACCGGAGGGTCCACGTCGAGCACGCCGAAGCTGAGCAGTCCTCGACCCGGCTCGGCCACGACGCCCAGGACGGGCTCTCCGTCGATACACAGGCCCACCTGGATGGTCCAGCCGCGGCCGCGCTGGGCGAACTCTCGCGTTCCGTCGATGGGATCGACGTACCAGCAGCGCTTCGCATCTCGCCAGTGGCCGTCGTCGACGCTTTCTTCGGCCAGGATGCCGTCACCGGGGAATCGGCGTTCGAGGGCGGAGGTGATCCGATCGTTGATCTCGCGATCGGCGTGGGTGATCGGCCCCCCGCCCAGAGGCTTGTGGCGCAGGCCCAGGATCTTCGGACCTCCGGCCTGATAGCGCAGCGCGATCTCGGCACAGCCTCGCACCAGATCGCACACGAACTCCAGCTCCGCGAGGAGGGCCGAGCGGGGGCTCGACGCGCCCGCGCCCGAAGCATGCTCGCGCGGCTGGTCGGAAGTGCTCAAGGTTCGATCTCGATCGCCCCGATGCGATGGGCGAAGTCCCGGGAGAGCGCGTCGGCCTCGGCCGTGCGGCCTTCGGCGCGTAGAGCCTGCAAGAGCCGGCCCGTACCCTCGGTGTAGGTCGCGGCGAGGTCGCTGGCAAATGGGTGACCGCTGCGCACCGTCGCCAGGGGAATGCGACCGTAGCGCGACAGCGCCGCACGGTGGCGCCGCAGCACTTCGTCTGCGGAGACGTCCAGCTCTCCGGGGGGGAGGACACGCCACAAGACCCCTTCGGGGACCCGGGGCAGCCGCGTCGAGGAACGCGAGAAGTCGTTGCTCAGGTAGACGGGGACGTCGGCGAGCGCGGGTTCGCGCCAGACCGCCTCGATGAGGGCCAAAGGTTGGTCCACGTCGGGCAGGGCGGGGAGGCGGCCGCGCAAATAGGTGCGATACCACGGATGCGCCAACAACGAGGCGTCGACGTAGAGGGTCTGCTCGCCCTCGCCGAGGACCTCCTGGACGAAGAGCACCGGGAAGATCCGATGGTCGTCGGTGCCGATCACGATGGCGGGTCGATCCGGAGGCGGCGTGCGCAGGAGGTCCCGCGCGTAGGTCTCGATCATGACGTTGTCCCGGGGCACGCCCCACAGGGTGGTCATCACGAGCTGCCGCAGCACCAGGATGACGGCGAGCCCGGCCAGCCCGAGTCGCACGACGCGACGCTCCATGTGGGAGGGCAAGGGGCCCACGACCGAGGCCAACAGGAGGGCAGCCAGGCACAGCGGCAAAATATCGAAGCGCTCCAGGATCCACGCGCCGAAAGGGCTCGTGGGATCGATGTTGTGCGCGAGGGGAAACAGCACACCCGAAGTCACGATGGCCGCCGAGATCCCGAGCTGTACGCGGCGTGGCACGAGCTCGGGACGCCGACGGACGGCCAACGTGCAGAGCACCACGAGGATGACCGCACCCCCGAGGCCGAACGCGACCAGGTCGGCCGAAAGCGCGCGACCCAAAGACGTGAATACGCGGGAGAGCTGAGCCCCCGCAGGCGGGGACTCGGTGTGCAGGCTCAGCGCGAAGATGCCGTAGTCGGCCCTCGAGACGTGCCGGAGCAGACCGCCGAAGGTCGATGGATCGCCCCATCGCCAGGGACCCCCGGTCCCGACGGCCAAGGTGAGGTAGGGGAGCAGCCCCACGATGCCGCCGGCCACACCCAGCGCAGCGTTGCGGGCCAACGCCGACGGTTTGCCGCCCGGAGGCCAGGCCGCGAAGACCACGAGGGGCAAGAGCAGCGAGGCGGTGAGGTGATGGCTGATCGCCAGCCCGAAGACCAGGCCGAGTTGGAACGGTCGTGTCGGCGCCGAGCAGGCGCGGTGGCAGACCAGCCCGGCGAACAAGACGAGGGGCCCCCACACCTCGGCGTCGATGCCGTGCGACACCACGAGCGCGGACGTGGCCGGCAAGGCGATGGCGAACGTCGCGGCCGGGGCAGCGCCGGGCCCCGTTCCTGCCAGGCGCAGCGCCACGCGGTGGAGAACGAGCCAGCCCGCGACGCCGACGCCCGCAGCGGTGAGCGCCGCCGAGCGCATCGGCCCCACGCCGAGGTGCTCGAGCAGACGGGCGAACACGCCGAAGATGCGCATCCAGGGGTAGCCCGACGGGTGGGGGATGCCACCCCGCAGCATCACCGTCGCGAGTTCGCCGGAATCCCCGGCCTGGACGTGGGTCGGTGCGGCCCACAGGGCGATCGCCAGCAAGAACACGCCGAGCATCGCCGTCCAGGCGATGGCACGTGCACGGGACGACGGCGCGGGCGTGTCGGTCTCGGGCGGGGCGGGCAACGCCGCGGATGGTAGCGTGCGTATGCGGATGCTGCTCGCGGTTGGGCATTCACCGCTGGAGCAGATCGTCGAGCGCGATCATCCACGCGCCCGAGGGGGTGCGCACCAGCGCGGCGGGGCGCAGGCGACCGACCACGGCCTCGCGCAGCTCGGGCACCTCGTAGTCGACCGCATCCGGTGGCAGCAGGCGGCTCCAATGCGGCGCCCCTTGCTCCGAAAGGGTCGAGCACCCCTCGGGCCAGGGGGCCAGGACCAGGCGTCGCCCGTCTCGATCCAGGATCGGCTGCAGCCACGGATTGCCGCAGCCGCACAGAGCATCCAGCAAGGCGTCGGTCCAGGTCTCCGCGACGTCCACCACGATCCCCGACTCCAGATCTCGCGAGGCTCGATCGCGTCGCGGCTGCTCGCCGAGCATCGACGACGACGCGTGACCACCGAGGTCGCGCACGTCCGCGACGCCCCGACGCAAGATCGCGAGGACCTCCTCGATGGTCGGGCGTGCGTCGGGATCTTCGGCCAGGAGCGCGCGCGCGAGCTCGTGCTCGGGCGTGTCCGGGTCGGGAAGCTCGACGGCGATGGATTCGCGGCCGCGGAGACGTCCCCACAGCAAGGCATCGAGCAGCGCGCCCACGGCATAGAGGTCGCTGGCGGTGGTCGGCGCTCCTCCGGCGCGGACCTCGGGCGCGGTGACGGCCATGATCTCCTCCAAGCCGCCGGTGTGAGTCGCGGCCAGGCCGGCGAGGTGATGAGCGCCAAAGGGGCCCAGCGTCGGGCGACCGATCGCGTCGCAGACGATCAGGCTCGGCATCAAGGACCCGTGAACGATGCCGCGATCGTGAGCCGCCTTCAGCCCCTCGACGAGGAACGCGATCAGGCCGCGCGCACGCGACAAGGCGCCCGCCATCCCCGGGGGACGAACGAGCGTTCGAAAGTCGGGTCCCTCGGCGCGCGGCAGCACCACCAGGCCAGCCTCGGGCTCGATCCGCAGCACCGGACGAATCGCGGGGTGCCCCAACTCGGCGGCCGCAAGCGCGCTGGTGGCGAAGCGTTCGACGGCGGCCAGCACCGCGGGATCGACCGGCCCCGCTTCGAGGTGGTCGGCAAGCAGCAGGTGGATCTCGACCTCCTGGAGGGTGACGCGGTCGAAGCCGACATAGGCGGCGCCCGCCAGGCCCGAACTCCACATTCCGGTCACGCGATACCGGCCGGGGACCCCCTTGTCTCGGACGTCGAGATTCCGCCCCTCTGCCACGAGCTGTGCGGCGAGGTCGTGTCCCAGCGATCCCAGGGCCCGGGCGAGGAGCGCGGTCGCGTCGGGGTCGTCTCGCTCGATGCGGAGGCAGCGTTGGGCCCACCGCGCGGCGCCTTCGGCATCGCCGAGGTCCCACGCCAACCGAGCGGCCAGACCGAGTGCCGCCGCGCTGGTGGGTGGCCGGCCATCGGGCGCCAGGACGTCGAGCGCCGCACGGGGGCGCCCGGCGTCGGCGAGCAGGCGGGCCGCACCGATACGATCGCCGGCCTTCAGGAGGGTTCGCGCGAGCACGGTGGGCTCGTCGTCGCGCACCGCCATCAGGCGCGCGGCATCCATGGGACGGTGCCGGCGTTGCAGCAGCTCGATGGCGGGATCGAGGAGTGCACGACGACCGTCTTGCTCGATGGCGCGAAGCGCTGCGTCGAGGTTCGCGGCGTTGTCACCCTCCAGTGCCACGCGCAGAGCGTCGAGGAATGCGCCCGCACGGTGGTAGTGGACGTACGCCGTGGCGAAGTCCCAGATCTTCTCGCAGACCCAGCCGGCGAGGTCGTCTCGTCCGCGCTCGGCGAGCCGATGCGCGACCTCCTCGTGGTACCCCGCCGCGAGGCGCTCGCGCTCCTCGGCGGTGAGCTCCTGGATCCGATCACGGGGCATCTTCGTCCGACGAGTCTCGTACGTGTTCGAGCTGGACCGATCGGGGGACGTCGGGAACGGACAGCGTCAAGGGATCGGCGAGCACCTCGACCAGACCCAGGGGGCTCCACCAGAATCCCTCCAGCGCCGCGATGTCGGCGGGGCCGGTGCCCACCCGCACCAGGCCCAGGGCCTGCAGCGCTTGCCGTGGACGCGCCTGGGCACGACCGATCGTTTCGTCCACAGGCGACGGACAGAACGGGCGCAGGCGGTCCTCCAGTGTCGCGTCGTCCCCGAGCCCGCCGTGGATCCACAAGGCGGCCGCCGTGTCGCAGAGATCGCGCAAGGCTGCGTCGATCGACGATCGCACCGCAGCGTTCGCCCAGGAGGGCGGTTCTGCGTCGGCGCGGGCGACTTGGGTCAGGACCGCGATCGTCATCGCGTGGCGGTGGCTCGGTGGGGCCACCCGACCCTCCACCGCCGCGACGACCGGCGCCTGGGCGCGACGACGCGCGCGTCGGCTCGGCTCCACGACGCCGCGCTTCACCAGCAGGACACCCAGCGCGGCGTCCGTGACCCGAGCCCCGCCCAGCCGGGACGCCACGGCGTGGCAGTCGAGCGTGGTGGTGTCGGCCAGGCCGGGCTGCTTCGCGGCCCACCGGGCGATCGGCGCCCAGACGCGATCGCAGCGGGGGACGTCCACGACGCTCGGGGACTCGGCACCGCTGGCCTCGGTCCGGTCGCGCATCAGCTTCAGGCGCTCGATGGTTTGCCCGACCTCCGCAAAGAGCCGGTCGACGGGGACGGCCAGGTTCTCCTCCACTTCGAGCCGCCGGCGCAGCACGTCGGCCTCGAGCCGCTCGGGGAGGCGGACCACCTCCTCGGGCGTGGGAAGGGCGGGACCGAACGGTCCGTCGAAGCCCTGGCGCGCCGCTTTGGGCAGGTGTCGCCCCACGGCCGCGTATCGCTCCCGCAGCTCGCGGAGCGCCGCGGCGGCGGCCCGGCTGGCCTCGCCGAGGGCCGGATCGCGACCCAGGCGATCGACGCGCTCGATCATCGCGCCGAGATCGTGCTCCGCAGCGGTCAGCACCGGCAGCGAAGCTGCGGCGAGCTCCGTGCCCGCCGGGTCTAGCTCGTCGGCCATAGCCGACAGCGCCGACGCACAGCTCTCAATGGCGCCGCCGGCGTCCGCCGAGTCGATGGCATCGAGCAGGCGCGTCGTCTCGACGACGATCCATTCCG
>CAZYSW010000031.1:0-20991 GCA_964650105.1 uncultured Nannocystaceae bacterium | reverse complement strand
CCTGGCGGCCCACGGAGCCTACCTGGCGCGCCTGGGGGAGCTGGACGACGCCGAGGGACGTTTGCGGGCCGCCATCGAGCGTCCCGGCATCGAGCCCGGCATCCACCTCCAGCTCGTGACCGTCGCCTTGGCCAACGCGCGGCGGGCGGGGACCGATGCCGAGCGAGCGCTGGCGAGCTCCGAGGAGATCGACGCCTGGCTCGACCGCGCGTCGGCCGGTGGCGCGGATGCGTGGGCGTTGGAGCTCGCGCGCGCCGAGGTCGAGCTCGTACGCGGAACCGATCGGTCCATCGAAACGGCGCGCGCCCGCGCGGCGCGATACCTCGAGCACGATCCACGCAGCGTCCCTGCGCGCGCGCTGCATGCTCGCATCCTCCTCGCGCAGGGAGACCTCGAAGCCGCGCGGGCGACCCTTCGCGAGGGCATCCGCCGGACGCCGCGGCGCGTCGATGGTCCGTTGTACCTCGCGCAGGCGAGGGTCGAGGCGGCCGACGGCAACGCGCGATTGGCCGCGAGCCTGGCGTTCAAGGGGTGGAAGAAGATGGTCGACGAGCCTCGCTCGCCCGGCGAGCTGCGCGAGGCGGCCCCGTACGTGATCGGGCGCTGGCTCGCGCGAGACAACGCGTCGGGGGCTCGATCGGTCGCTCGCGATCTCACCGACGCCGTGCCCTGGAGCGCCGAGGCGTGGATCCTACGGGGACGGGTTCAGCTCGATGCCAAGGAGGAGAAGGCGGCGTGCACCAGCGCTGCGATCGCGCTCGACCTTGCTCCGGATCACGTCGAGGCGCTGGGGCTTCGCGGCGACTGCCTGGTTCGGATGCGCGACGTCGCGGGCGCGCGCAAGGCCTACGCGCGCGCGGCCGAGCTCGCCGACGGTACCGCGCGAGAAAAGGAGTTTCGTCGCAAGGCCCGCCGTCTGTGAACGCCGGGAACGGTCGGCTGGAATCCGGCGTTCAGGCGGTCGCGGCGAGGAAGCTCTCCACCTGGTCGAACGGGATGTGGTGGGCGACGTTCCTGCCGTAGAACGCCTCGCGGATGATGCCGTCCTGATCGATGAGGAAGTCCGCCGGGATGCGGGTCGGTGGTCCGTCCCAGGCGCGCATCAGCTTCAGCCCGAGCTCGCGGGCGCCTTTGATCCCCTCGGTGACCTCCTTGCCGAACACCCCGGTGATGGAGGTTTCGACGCGATAGAGCTCGAACAGCTCCAACTCCGGGTCGGAGATCAGCGTGAACGGGGGCGAGTAGCGGGTGCGAATCTCCTCGAGCTTCTCCGGGGGGCTCTGCCAGACCGTCAGGAGCACGACGCCGTGATCGGCGAAGCTGGTGCTCCACGTGCCCATCAGCTCGTGGATGCGAAACGAGCACAAGGGGCAGGCCGCATAGCGAAGAAACGACAGCCAGATCCGCCGGTCGGGGAAGTCTTCCAGCTTCACCTCCTCACCATCGATGGTCCGCGCGGTGAACTCCGGTGCTTTCTCTCCAACTTGCAATCTCATCGTCGCCAGCCGGCCAGCACGATAGCACGGTGCGTTCGCTCGATGTTCGGAGCGGTTTGAAGGGCGCAGGGCGAGCTTCGCAACTCGATCATTCGGGAACGTGCATCACCACAACGATGCCGATCCGCTTCGCAGCGCCGGCATGATGACCCGTTCGTGCCAACACGCGCCCGGCGAGGCCCCAGTTCGAGCACGCCCATCGTGGCGAGCGCGCCACGGCGGCGAACCGACGCTGCGCGACGCGGCGGTCGCGGCTCGACATCACGCCCGTGCATTGTGCCAACGGTTGCTCTGCGGTTCGTGAATCAGTGTTCTGGTCGTGAAGCCGGCCATCGGGCTCGGGGCGCGATGTCGAGACGATCGTGTGAGGAACTCGGGGTGACCCCCGTCCCTGGGGGTCGTCCCACACGGCCGCGCTCCGAGGTAAGAGATGTGCGACAAGGAAGGTGGAAGTCTCACCATGACCGATATCCAAAGATCGCAAATCGCCCTCCTGGCCTGGGTTTGGCTGGTCGTGCTCTCGGCCATCGTCGCCTGCGCGGCGCCCGACGAGCTCGACGACCCCGAGCAGGCCGTCGAGCTCGAGCCCGGGGGGGTCCTCGGCAAGGCGGACAGCGTCGGCGTCGCGGGGCTGCCGGTCGACGGCAGTTACTGGCGGACGGAGGTCTGGCGCGTCGAGAACCAGTGGGAGGACACCGACACGCCACAAGCTCGCGAAGCCGGCATCGCGTGGCCGGCCGACAGCGGCCTGACCTGGGACGAGAAGTACGCGGCGTGGGTGCAGTCGCTCCGGCCCATCGATGGCCTGACCATCGCCCGAACCTTCGAGCTCACCACGCCGTGGGGCAAGACGCTGCCCGCCCCCAAGCTCGACTGTGCCGACGTCGCGCTCATGCTGCGAGCCTCCTTCGCGGCCTGGTACCGGCTTCCGTTCTACGTGGTGGCGTTCGACAAGGGGCAGGCCGTCTACTTCGGTCATTTCGGCATCCGGACCCAGCACGGGCGATGGGACGGCATGCCCGAGTTCGCGCTGGCTTACGAGGATTACTCGTCCATGCCGCCGGAGGCCTATGCCCAAAACTGGCCACGCGACGCCAAGCTACGAAGTCGCGGCGTCCAGAGTGGAGACGACCAGCCCTTCTTGGGGGAGGGGGCTCGCACCGGCGCGTATCTCGACGAGATCCACCTCAACAAGCGGGCCGGACACTTCATTCGCCTGCTGATGGTGTTCACCGGATCGATGAACCTCGCCGACAGCCGCAACACCTACAACCTCGCGCCCCCCGCGATCCGTGCGGGCGACGTCATGCTGTGGAGATGGCAGGCGCTCGGGGTGGGGCACACCATGTTCACGGTCCGGGTGGACGAGCTCGGCGACGGCCGACTCGAGGCCCAGAGCGTGTTCGGCAACCTGCCGCCCAACCAGCCCGCCTGGGACGGACCGGTGGCGACCAGGCGCAACTACACCAACGCCAAGGCGGGAGGCCACGACGGATACACGGACTACGCCCCGTTCAACGGCGGGCTCAAGCGCTTCAGGGTGGCCAAGAACGTGAACGGACGCTGGACCAACACGTTCATGGCGTCGGACGAGGCCTCGTGGATCGACGATCGGGATCACGAGTCCATGCATCGTCGTCCCGGGGAGCTCGAGGCGCTGTTGGGAGAGGCGTCACCCGAGGAGCTTCGCGACGCGCTGCTCGGAATCATCGAGCAAAAGCGCGAGCACTTGCGCAGCTTCCCCGCCTCCTGCGCCGCGCGGACCAAGCGCGAGGAAGCGTTCGACGACCTCTACGCCCTGATGGAGCGGGATTTCGACATGACGCGCGCGGAGGTCGACCACGCATATCGAACCCTCGAGGACTACGTGTTCGCCGAGCTCGTCTACGACGCGTCCAAGACCTGCTGTTGGAACTCCAGCAACGCCGCGATGTACGAGACGGTGATGAGCCTCAACGAGCAGATCCAGGCCGAGGCCGGCGAGGCCTGCGTCGAGCCCATCGTGTTCAAGGCGACCGACGGCGGCTACGACGTGTTTCGCGATCACCGACCGCAGGGCTGGGTCCCCTGGTCGGCCGACGAGGCCTGTCCGCAGGCCGACGTCGTCGACGATGTCGAAGCGGATCACGACTGGACGCCGTTTTGCGAGTGGTGCCACGGGCCGGCGGACGACGAGGGTCCTCCCGCCGAGGCCTCCTGCGTCGACCATTGCGGCGGCGCGTCGGCCGACGAGACCTGCTACTGCGACGACTTGTGCACCGCCTACGGAGACTGTTGCGCGGACTACGAGACGGCTTGCTGACCGATTCCCCCGGCGTCGCGCGCCGGGCGTGTCGTCCTCGGTGCGTACGGGGCCGCACGGCGAACCCCGGCTGGGCGCATCGGCGCGACCGGGGACCCGCGCAAGGATCCCCGGCTGCCGACGCGGGCCCCGGTCGCGCGTCGGCGAGCCCCGGGCGGGGCCGCATCGCCGCCTTCCGAGATCCGCGCGAGGATCCGGATGGCGACGCGCGCCGCTGTCACGCGTCGGCGAGCCGCTTGACCCCGCAGGCGGACAGGAAGCTCCAGGGCGCGATGGTTCCGATCATGACGAAGATCGAATCGACCGGGAGCTGGATCGGGCCTTCGGCCCCCGTCAAGGTGACCTGGCCCGGAGCGACCGCCGCGACCTCGGTGCCCCAGCACATGCGAATGCGCTGGGAAGCGATCAGGCGCTTCATCTCGGCGATGTTGCGTGACTTGCCGCGCTTGAAGTCGCGGCTTCGGTAGCTCACCGTGACTTCGGTGTCGGGTTGTCGCGCGAGGCCGATCGCCGCCTCCATGGCGACGTCGCCCAGGCCGACGACCAACACCTTGCGGCCCGCGAAGCTGCGCGCGTCCGCCATGCTGTAGTGCACGTGATCCTGCATCGCCTCGGGGATGTCGACCCCGAGCTTCCGCGGAGATCCGCGCCGCCCGAAGGCCAGCACGACCCGGCGCGAACGGATGCTGGTCGGCGTCCCGTTCGGATCGACGAAACGGGTCTCGAGCGCGCCGCTGGGCGGGCCGCCGTCGACGGGGACGACCTCGGTCACCCGCGTTTGCTCGCGGATGGCGAGCTGAGCCTGGTGGATGATGCGCATCCACTTGCCGAGCAGTTCCTCTTTGGTGCTCTCCCGCAACCACAGCTCTCCGACCATCGGCATCCCCAGTGGTTGATCGAAGACCAGCTTGCCGCGCGGGAAGCTGCGGATGCTCTCGGCCACGCCGCCCTGCTCGAGGACCACGTAGCCGAGCCCCTGCGCCTTGGCTTCGAGCGCGGCGCTGATCCCCGCGGGGCCCGCACCGACGATGACCACGTCCAACACCTCCTGCCCACGCCCGCGAGGCAGCGACTGCGCGATGTGGCGGATCACCTGGGCCCCCTGGTTGATCGCGTTGCGGATGAGCGGGAGGCCGGTGATGTCACCGGCCAGGAAAACCCCGGGGCGATCGAGCGACTCGAGGGTGGGCGAGATCCTCGGACGATCGCCGATGAGCTCCCCGTCCGTCACGACGAGCGATCCGTTGGGGCAACGCTGCTCGCACAACGTAAGCCCGCAGCAGTCGTCGGGACGGACGACCTGGGCCACGTAGTTGCTCACCTCCAGCACGTCGTAAGGGCACGCGTCCACGCAAGCGTGACAGCCGATGCAGGTCTGGGCGTTGATCTGGGGCAGCCTGACGACGGCGACCGGCTGAACCTGTGGCTGCTGCGTGTCGTGACGCTCGGGCTTTCGGGCGAGACGGCGTACCAGGCGCGAGAGCCCCAAGGCCCCGCCGGCGGACACCAGGCCCAGGCCCACCCACAACGCGGGCACGGCCCCGCGTCCTTCGGAGGGCTCGGCCGCCTCGACCGACGGGTGCGCCGCCACGACGCGCCGCGCGGCCTCCCAGGCCGTCAGGCGCCGACCCTCCGGATCCTCGAGCACGTCGCGGTGCTCGTCGAAGCACAAGACGGGACGCTGGGGACCCAGCGCCGCCTGGGTGACGTCGAAGCAGCGAGCGCTGGGGTCGTCGAGCGCATCGATCCGGTGGCACCGCGCGCAGGCATCCGCCGGCACGAGCGGGACCACGACGCGGCTGGGGGTGTGGAAGGCGGGCGTCGGGCCTGCGGGGAGCTCGACGGTCTCGGTCACGCCCGGTGCGTAGCGGACGATCGTTCCGTCGGGCTCGAACATCACCCCCGCGTCGGCCTGGTGGCTGCGGTGACAGTCGGGGCAACGAAGCAGACCGTCGGCAGCCGCCTGGCGGTGGCCCGCGCGGGTGGAGGGATGCGGCCCGTGGCATCCGAGGCACCGGTTTTGGATGGCATCGACGTCGGCGTGATGGCTCGAGTGGCAGGCGCCGCACTCCAGCGCGGCCTGGCGATGCGGCTCGGAGAGGAGGCGTTCGCTCGTCAGGACGGCGTTGCCGGTGGCCTGCGTGCCGAGCACGGCACCGATCACCGCCACGGCCCCCGCCAGCGTCGCCGCCACGATCCCTCGGAAGCGCGTGACGTCGCTGGTCTCGGCGGCTTTCGGCGCGATGCGACGGCGCCCGAACACGGAGTCGGCACGGGTCGCGACGAGGGTGTGCCTGGGTTCGGGTCCGTTCATGCCAGCACGGTGGTGGCCACGATGTGGATCACGGTGAGCGCCAGGACGATACCCGTGAGCACGATGTGGACGGGAAGCCAGGCCCGAAGCCCGCCGGTCAACAGACGACGGGCCGGCAGCGCGCGCATCTCGACGACGATCTCGATGATCTCGTCGAGGCCGCCGAGCTTGCCTTGGCCGCGTCCTTGCAGCAGGGCGTCGACGCGCTTGCGGAGGCGTCGTTGCTCTCGGGTGAGGCCACGCCCGGACAGAAGCAGCGCGAGGGGGCCGAAGGGGGCGTTCGCGTACGCCACGAGGATCTTGTCGGTGATGCTCTTCACCACGTCGCTGCGGCCGCTGACCGCACGGTGCAAGCGGTCGACCAGATGCTCCCGCTCCCGCTTCAGATCCTCGGGAAGCGCGCCGTTGCGCTCCAGGCGGGTCAGACGGGAGGGGATCGCGCGATAGGCCAGCCCCCCGAAGAGCCCGACCAGAGCCGTCACCCAAAACGTGGTTCCGAGCGCGCCGGCGACGTTGCCCGGCAGTCGAGGGCCCGCGTGCACGCTCACGGCAGCGAGAGTGACGAATCCGATCGCCAGGTGCACGACGTAGAAGGGGCGCACCTTCGAGCGTGTCTCGTTGGCCCTGGGGCCCCCCGCTTCGGCCTCGACCATGCGTCGGGCGGCGCTCAGCTTCTTGCGCGCGCGCATCCACAGATGGACGAGACGTTTGGGCACGGTGTAGGCCGCCAGCAAGAACATGCCCGTGCCCGCCACCCACCCGGCCGCGTACGCGTACCCGGCGGCGGGATACCACGCGCCCACCCCGTGCATGTGCATCCCGACGATGGCGGCCGCCAGCGCCACGGTGGCCGATGCCATGACCGCGAGCGTTCCCAGGATGCGCCCTCCTGAGGGGCGCGTCCTCCCCCCGGCGCGTGGGGACAAAAGCCGCGCGACCTCGCCGAAGTCCTGCAGGGGATCGAGCCGAACGATGGCGCCCGTCGGGCAGGCCTGAACGCAGGCCGGGCCCTCGTAGGCACGGCACAAGTCACACTTGACCGCGACCTCGGGGAACGCCTTCTCCACGCTCGCGCCGCGGCCTTTGGCCGAGATGCGTAGACTCTGCGCCACCTGGCTGCCCTTGGGGCGCGGCGCCATCTTGATGTTCTCCCACGGACAGCTCTTGGCACAGCTCCCGCAGCCCGTGCAGAGCTGCTCGCGGATGAAGACCTCCCCTTCGGGATCCCGTCCGATCGCTCCGGTGGGGCAGTCGATCATGCACACGGGGTTCTTGCAGTGCTGGCACGAGTTGGGCAAAAGCAGGCTCTTGGGCTCGCCGGTGCTCCCGCCGTCCGCCAGGCTCGTGACGATCTTGTCCCCGCGGCGCGTGAGCCGGGCGATCCCGTAGACCGCCTCGCAGCTCCAAGCACAGTGACCACACCGAACGCAGAGGTCCTGATCGATCGTCAAGAGCGACGTCGCCATCTGCATCCGATAGAGGTCGCGGAAGACGTGGCGCGTAGAGTGCGCGGCGGCCCGCCCCACGACGTCGGCTTGCAGTGCATGCCGTTCGCTCGAGATTCGCCGGATGCGAGGCAACAATCCGGGGTTGCGGTCCACGAGGGTTCGGAACACCGGCTCGGGGAGACGTAGGACCTGGCACTGCCCCATGGCCACGGCGTTGACCGGCCGTCGCTGGCCGCCGAGCAGCTCCTCGTCGCCGAAGAAGTCGCCCGGGGATAGGTAGGCGCGCACGTGGAGTCGGTCGTCGTGCTCGGTCTGGAGCTGGACGATGCCGCTGACGATCATGAAGAAGGCGTCGCTGACGTCGCCGACACCGTAGATGCGCTCGCCTCGTTCCAGGGTGCGGTACTCGACCGCGTCCATCAGGATCCCGAGCTCGTCGGGAGGGAGCTCGCGCGTGAACGACATGGTGGCGAGCAAGTCGGCGGTGGCGCGGCGACGCAGGATGCGTTGCTCGCGGTCGGCGAGGGCTTCCACCCCGCTGCGTACCGCCGCACGTCGGTAGACCGCCACCGGGATCTCGGCCACCTGCGTGTGGGACTGGGCGGTGGCCGTGGTGCGGCGGAGCCCGCCCGGCAAAGTCGCCTCTTCGCCGAATGTGTCGCCCTGTTGCGCGGTGCGGACCACCGTGGGTTGGTCGTGCCCGCGCGGCGTGGCGACGAGGGCGACCTCTCCGGACGCGACCACGAAGAACGTGTGGCCGACGTCGCCCTCCCGGTAGACGACGCCCCCGGGGGGAAGGGCGAGCAGCTTGCCCGCCACGCAGATGCGTCGACGGCTCGGCTCGTCGAGGTCGCGCAGCACCGGCGCATCGAAGACGGCTGGCGGCCAACCGGCGAGTTGTCCCGCCGCCGGCTGCGGGGGCGCATGGGGGTTCACGGGACGACGGTCTCCACGCGGTGCAGCTCGACGACCTCGAGGCGCTCGAGCATGTCGAGCGTCACCAGCGGGCCGCTGGGGCGCAAGCCCTTTGCGGCCTGGCGGCTCTCGTAGTCGGCGAAGGCCTTGACGAGAAACGGCGGGAAGGCCCGAAAGAGCAGCCGAGCCTCGATGTTGAACGGGGCCGAAAACCCCCGGATGGGGAGCTCGTAGGTGAAGCGAAGGGGGACGCCGGGAGGGGCGGAGCGCGTGTCGACGATGACGTCCGGACCCTTCACGACCCCGCGGGTGGAATCCAGCGCGCCCACGGGGAAGTAGGTCTCGAAGAACTGGTGCTCGCGATCGAGGTTGCTCTGGCACAGGCCGGTATCGAAGTCGAACGGGGCGTCATCGAAGCGGTCGGCGCGGAAACGCTCCTGGCCGATCCGCGGCTGACAACGACCCTCGGCATCGATGAATCCGATGCACTGGACGCAGCGCAAGAAGCCGTTCTGAAGGTTGATCAGGCCCCGACCGCGGAACTCGCGGCCCCCGAGCTCGGGGGGCGGGCTCCAGCGGGGGACGTCGGGTCCGTCCTCCACGTCGGCCCCGAACACGCCGAGCGGCCGGCCCTGGCCGTCGAGGCTGGTGTCGCTGGTGTTGACGCGGACGAAGATCTTGTCCCGCAGGTCCTCGTCGTCGCGGTCGACCCGCCCCACCTCGTAGACGAGCTCGCCGTTGCCGTCGGTGACCCGCAGGTGCACCCAGAACTCCCGCTCCTGGCTGAATCCGGCCGGGACGCGGTGACCGGCGCCGACGTTTTCGATCACCACCGGGATCCGGATCTGGCGGCCGTCGCGATCGGGTGCCTCCACGCCGAACGAGAAGGTTCGCCCGAGCAGCATGTCACGTCGTTGCACGGCCCCCAGCGGGATCCCGTTGGCGTCGAGCGTGGGCTGGTCGACCATTGCCTCGGGAAACTCCGGGGCGAGGGGGACGTCGACGCCCGAGAAGTAGTGCGTGCTGATCCGGTCCGGGGAAGACGCACTGGCGACGGGGCCCTCGGGGAAGCTTCCCGGGTCGCGGGACGCGAAGCGCGTGCCGGGCGGACAGGCGCGTTCGAGAGCGACGACCCGAGAGCCGCGGGCATCGACGATGGGGCTGGTGTCGTCCGACGGCGCGCACACGCCCGGGAACGCGCTCATGTGGCAGTCCTGGCAATTCGCCGGCTCGCGGCCGTTCCGGCGCTCGGCGTCGGCCCACTCGACCCACTCGCTGTAGGCGTTGCGCAGGCGTTTGAAGTGCTCGCCCCGCTGCACCCCGAGGCCGTCCGTCCCGAACAGCCGGACGTCGTGGCAAGCACCGCAGAACTCGCTGGACGCGAGATAGGCCCGGGCCTCGTCACTGGGGCGGCGGTGTGCACCCCCGGGGACCAAAGGCGCGTCGGCGCGTCCCGGTGCGCTCGGATCGAGCTCCGCGGGATCGAGGGCGTAGCCGCTGTTGGCGATCCCGTGCAGACCGCGTCGATCCTCGGGGCGCATCTCGTAGCGCAACCCCGTGACGAAGGACGTCCAGGTGGCGTTGCCCTCGTACAGGCCTCGGGCTTCGTTGCCGGGAGCCACCGGTCCGTGGACCTGATGACAGAACGCGCAGCCGATCCCCTCCATGTGCTCGGCGGGGAGAAGGTCGCGAAGGGGCAGGCGACTGCGCGATGCGACGGCCTGACCATCCCACGCCGGCATCACCTCGCGCAGGTTCTCGCTCGGGCTGTGGCAGTTGACGCACCAGTGCTCGCCGCCCGATCCGGTCACCAGGCGGCCGAAGGTCGCCTCGCGACACGCGACGGCGGGGTCGGCCTTCCGCAGGATTCCGGCACCGTGTCGACAGAACTGGTCCTTGGCGACCTGCTCCTGGATCAGGATCTCGAGGGCTTGAAACAGCGGGCTCTTGGCGGCGTGCCCCATCACCGATCGCTGCCATTGCACGGTCTGGGCGGGGTGGCACGACGCACAGGCCTGGGCCAGGGCACCCTGTGCGGTGACGGTGGGGCGTGTCGGAGAGACGGCGATTGTTCGTTCGTCGGCGTCGACGCCGGTGTCCGGCGATGCTCGTCCGACCCCCCACAGGCCGAGCGCGGTGCCCCCCACCAACGGAACGACGAACGCGAGCGCGTGACCGAGGCCCCCGAGGATGCGACGTCCGGTCCTGCTCGGAGGCGGGGGGCGGGTCGGAGCGCGCACGCCCGGCGCATCGGCGGCCGCGACGGGGGTCGGGGAATCCGCCGGCCCAGTGGAGGCGGCATGCGGAAGGGCGATGACCGAGCTCGGGGAGGCTGCGATCGCATGCGCGGACGAGGCCGGTTGGGGCGGCGCGACGAACGAGCGTAGGCGATCGGAGATCTCGCGGGCCGAGCCGGGGCGCACCCCGGGATCGGGGTCCAGCAGCCGAAGACAGAAGGACTGCAGGCCCGGCGGGAGCGTGCGCGCCACGTCGTCGCGGATCGGTGGAGCGCCGCGGCGTGCCTGCTCGAGCCCCAGACGCAGGCCGGCGCCCCCGAAGGGATTCTCGCCGGCGAGCAGCCGATACAAGAGAAGGCCGACCACGTACCGATTTCCGGCGGCGTCCCACGGAGCGCCCGCCGCTTGCTCGGGTGCCAGCCACCGCGAGGAGATGCTCTCGGATTGTCCCAGGCGGTGCGACGCCGGAGCGCCGAGGTACGCGGCGACGAGGGGGTCGGCGCGCAGCGTCACGCGGTCGTCGCCGTCGAGCGTCAAGTTGTGGGGGTTGATCGGCCCGGGGAACAGGCCGTGCCCCTCGCACAACGCGAGGCGATCGGCGACGTCGGCCATCAATGCGCATGCGGCATCGAACGGGGGGGTCGAGCGCTCGCGCAGGCGCTGCGCGAGGGTGGTTTCCCCCGTCGCGCGCACGAGCCAGAAGCCGTGCGCGTCCTCGCCGTGCTCCACGAACCCCCCGATCCGCTCGGAGGACAGCCACACCAGCCACGCGTAGACCTGGCGATCGGCGGGTGACAGACGCCAGATTTCGCGGAGCCGTTCATCGAGCGCTCGCGTGGCGCGGCCGACGGGATCGAGCGGTTTCATGGTGCGGGTGGGCGGGTCGAAAGGGTCGAAAGGGCACGGGCTCGTCGAGGCGCTACGCCGATTCGTCGAGCCCGAGGCTCAGTTGGATGGCTGGTTCACGGCCTGGCCGACCTCCACCTCACGCGCGGGTCGGGCGATCACGGGTGGAGCCACCGGCGTCGAGGTCTCGCCCTCCTTGACGGGCGCGGTGACGCGGTCGAACAGACGGTCTCCGAAGAACGTGCCCTCGCCGCCGCCGTCCGCGTCGGGTGGTGGATCGTCGCCGGGAGGCGGTTTCCCGTCGTCTTCGGCCTCGGGGGTCTTCGGCGGTGCGTCGGGGCGAGGCGGAGGATCGTCCGTCGGTGGGGTCGTTTCGTCGTCGACGCTCTGCTCGGCGGAGTCCTCCCGCGGAGGCTTCGTTGCGGGGCTCGACTCGGCGGCGGTCACCGACGGCACGGCGGTTTCTGCCTTCGCGTGCTGCAGCGAGTACACGTACCAGGTGCCGACGCCCGCCACCCCGAACAGCAGCACGATCGCGCCGATCACCACCAGGGCGGTGGTGCGTCCGCGACGGCTGGCCCGCTCGATGATCGCGATGGTGGCCGAGGACGATCTCGCGATCGGTGGCGCCGCACCGGTGGCGGCCGCCGGGGTGGGGTGGGCCGTCGCATGCGGGAGCATCCCGGTGCGGATCTGCTCCAGCCGCTCGATCACGGCTCGCCCGGTCGCCGGGCGGGCGTGTGGTTGCTTGACGAGGAGCTGCTGCAGGAGCGCCTCGAGGCCCGGCGGAAGCGAGCCGCGCACGTCCATGGGAAGCGGCGGGGGTGGCTGGGTCACCTGAAGGTTCAGGAGCTCGCGAGGGGAGCTGGAGGCGAACGGCGGGTGACCGGCGAGCATCTCGTACAGCACCAGTCCGAGCGTGTAGAGGTCGGCGCGCCCATCGAGAGGGCGGCCGTCGATCTGCTCGGGGCTCATGTACTGCAGCGTGCCCACGGTCTGGGTGGTGTGACCTCGGACGGCGTCGAGCACCTTGGCGATTCCGAAATCCATCACCTTCGCCCGTCCGTCGGGGAGGATCATGATGTTCTCCGGCTTGAGATCGCGGTGCACGATCGGCGGTTGATTGGCGTGGGCCGCCTGGAGTCCTCCCGCCACGTCGGCTGCGATGCGCACCGCCTCCTGCCACGGCAAGCGGCCGCGCGCCTGCAGGACCTGGCGCAAGGTGTGGCCCCCGAGGTACTCGAGCACCATCACCAGATCGCCGTGCACCTCGGTGCACGCCAGGCACCGGACCACGTTGGGGTGGTCGAGGGTGGAGAGGATCTTCATCTCGCCCAAAAAGAGGCGACGACCGTCCTCCGACGACGACATTTCCCGGCGCAAGACCTTGAGCGCGACGCGGCGCCCCGAGAGCCGCTCTTCGGCCTCGTACACCTTGCCCATGCCGCCTTCCCCGATCAGGCGATGAATCCGGTACTCACCGAGGGCCCCCCCGTCCCGCGTCCCGCCCGTAACGTCCCGAGCTCCGGATCGGCTTGCGGCGCGGTCGAGGACACGCGTTCGTTCGATGTAATCCTTTGTCCTACCCTCGCTTCTCGCTCGGAGAACGCCCCGGATCGACCCCCCTCGCTCGTCCGTGGGCAGCCCCGCGTACGGAGGGGCGGTGACGAGCATCCGTTTGTGGACCGGCGGTGTTCGACGCGGCCCGTCGGACCTTCGGCGCACCGCGGAGCGGCTCGAAGACGCGCCCGCACGTCGTGGCTCTCGCGGACGCGGTCGGGTATGGACGCAGACGCATCGCGGCGGTCGGGCCAGGTCCGCGTCGCTCACCTTCCAGAGTCCACGACCAAGCCATGCGACGGCGCCTGCGCCGGCGGGGGCAGGGCTGGTCGCCCTCCGTGTTTCGTAGGAGTCTCGGCGCTCGTGGGCGGCGGCGCCATCGGGACCCTGCTCGGCGGGATCGGGCTGTTCTTGCTCGGCATGGGGTTGATGACGGACAGCCTCGCCGAGCTCGGCGGTCGGACACTGCGTGGGCTCTTGGCTCGGCTCACCCGCAACCGCGCGTACGCGGTGCTCACCGGCGCGGTGGTGACGGCCACCGTTCAGTCCTCGAGCGCCACCACGCTGGTGACCATCGGATTCGTCAGCGCGGGCCTGATCACCTTCTCGCAGAGCATCGGTCTCATCCTCGGCGCCAACCTGGGCACGACGTCGACCGCCTGGATCGTGTCGCTGGTGGGTCTCGAGATGCAGGTGAGCACGGTTGCGCTGCCGTTGGTCGGCATTGGTGCGCTGCTGCGCCTGACGACCCGCGGCCGACGAGCCCGGCTCGCCCTGGCGATGTCGGGGTTCGGCCTGGTGTTCGTGGGCATCGACGTGATGCAGTCGGGGATGGCCGCGTCGAAGATCGACCTGACCTCCTACGGAGGGGCGGACGGCCTGCCGGGTACCCTGTTGCTGGTGGGCCTCGGCGTCGTGACGACGGTTTTCCTGCAGTCGTCGAGCGCGGCCGTGGCGACCACGCTGGTGGCGCTGCACGGAGGGGGGATCGACATCGTGCAGGCCGCGGCGCTGGTCATCGGTCAGAACGTCGGTACGACGGTGACCGCCGTCCTCGGTGCGATCGGAGGCACGGTGGCCGCTCGTCGAGCCGCGGTCGCACACACCCTGTTCAACGTCGTGACCGCCGTCGTCGCGATCGTGGTGTTGCATCCGTTTCTGGCCCTGATCACCAGCATCGCCCGTCGCTTCGTGGACGATTCGCCGGAGACGGTCGTGGCGCTCTTTCACACCGCCTTCAATCTCCTGGGCGTGCTGCTCATCTTCCCCGTCTCGGATCGCTTCGCGCGGCTCGTCGAACGGCTGGTGCGGGAGCGGGGGATCCCCGCCGTCGAGCGCCTGTCGAACACCGCGCTTCACGTTCCGGCCCTGGCCCTCGAAGCGGCTCGGCGGTCGGCCGCGGAGACCGCGACGACGGCGGTCCGTCAAGCCGTGGAGGCCTTGCGCAGCGTCACCGTCCCCCAAAAGGACGAGGAGCTGCTCAGGCGGGCGTTGCGGGTGCTGTCCGATCCCCGGGCAATCCTGGAAGGCGACGACGAGGCGACGCGGGCCTTGGCGGAGCGGTTGAGGGCGACACGCAACGCTGCGGATGCCGTGGCGACGTACCTGGGCAAGATCCGCACCTCGCACGAGAGCACGGCGCTACGCGACGAGCACCTGGAGCTGTTGCAGGCCATGGACCACATCCGCCGTTTGGTGCATGCGGCGAAGGATGTCGACGCCCTGGACGTGGTGCGCGACGACCCTCGCTTGCGTCACCTGGCGGCCGAACTCGTCGCCGATCTCGATCCCGTTCTGAAACACCTGAGCGACAGCCCCGACCTGGACGAGCTCTCGACCGCGGCGACGGCCTTCGCCACCGCGGTGGAGGCCGAAAAGGCGCGTCGCGACGCCTACCGCACCATCGTGCTGGCCCGGCTGGCCGATGGCGACGTGACGCCTTCGGATGCCGAGGTCCTCCTTCGGACCTCGCGCTGGATGGGCAAGATCCCGAGCCACGCCGCGCGAGCCTTTCTTCACCTGTCGTGGGTCGAGGGCTCCCCGTCGACCGCCCCCGAAGGCGAGGACTGAGAGGCGGCCGAATCAGCGGGGCGCCCGGATCGAGGTGCTCCGCGAAAAGCGAGGGGCGGTCAGGGCGTGCCGAGCTCGATACCGGTGAGCCGAGAGAAGCCACCCTCTCGGACCCACTCGTCGAGGTGCTTGGCCCGCATGATGGGAAAGGGATGGGTCCGAAACGCGGTGAGGAGGATCTTGTAGGCCTTGTTCAGCGTGGACTCGTCGGCGTCCTCGTAGGCACGGATCTGCTGCACGAACGCGTCTCGGTCCATGTCCGCGTACATCGTGCGGCTGCCGCCGGCCATCTTCATGAAGGTCTGGATCGCGACGTCCTTGTCCTGCACGCACAAGAGCGCGGCGCGGTCGGCCGACAGCTCCGCCTTGCGGTACCAGTCGTACAGGGGGAGGGCCAGGCCGGTGCCGAGAAGCGCACCGAGCCCGAGGGTCGCACGACCCAGCATCTCCACGATGACCTTGAGGTTTTCGGCCAACACCGTGTAGAGCACGTGGCCGCACTTGATGTGCCCGAGCTCGTGGCCGATCACGTAGAACCGTTCCTGCTCGTCGAGGAGCTCGATGAGCCCCGAGGTCAGGACGATGAACGGGCGCTTGTGCCCGTACGTGAACGCGTTCGGCGTGGGATCCATGTTCACGTACATCTCGGGCTCGTCCACTCCGAGGATCTTGCACCCCCACTTCAGGTACTGGTACAGGCGCGGGAACATCCGTTCGTTCACGCGCACGTTGTCCGCCACGTTCTCCAGGTAGAACACGCGCTCGAGGCCGTACTCCATCACCTTCTTGGTGAGCGTCTCGAAACCCGGGACCTTGCGCAGCGCGCCGGTGGCCTGGACGTCCCAGGGGTGCATGAACGCCTCGGCTTCGAGGTCGGGAAAGGTCTTCAGCTTGCGCCGGCGGGCCTCTCCCTCGGTGGGGATCTGCTCGCTGAGAGTCATGGGGCCTCTTTGTCGGGGGCTCGGGTGGCTTTGCGCACGGCGTCCAGCAGACGATCCTGCAGATCGCGGCGCATCTCGGGGGTGATCACGTGACGCACCCCGTCGTAGGGATGAAGCTCCACCGGCAACCCGAGCGACTTCAGGTGCCGCACCGACGCGTCGGTCGGCTCGAAACGCACCGCGTTGTCGGCGGTGCCGTGCAGGGCATGGATCTCGGGGTACTCGACGTCCTGCCGCATCTCGGAAGGCCACAGCGGCGGAGGCAGCCATCCGCCCACCGGGACGGCTGCGCCGACGACCTCGGGGTGGTGGACGGCGAGGGTGAACGTCAGCATCCCTCCCTGGGAGAATCCGGTCACGATCGGCTTGCCGGAGGTCGGCTTCGAGGTGCGGAGGGCCTCGATGGCGACGGCCAGCTTGTCGGCGGCGTTGCGGATGCCGACCGACAACGCCTCGACGTCGGGGTCTCGGGCGCGGATCGGGAACCATGACCACCCCCCCTCGGGCGTGGGATCGAGCCCGCGGGGCAGGATGAGGCGCGCGCGCTCGGGAAATGCATCCAGCAGATGGGCGAAGCTGCGGGGCTCGTCCCCGAGCCCGTGGACCGCGACGATCATGGGCAGGGTGTCGTCGGCCCGTGCACCGCCCAGCAGCACCTCCACGTAGTGGATGTCGCCCGCCTTGGGATCTTCGGGAGCCTCGGGGGCCGCCTCGGCCGGTTCGACGCTGGGGGTCGGCTCGGTCTGGACCGGCGCGCTCGGCATCTTCGCGGTCGTCGCTTCGGCTCCGCGCTCGCACGACGCGAGCAGCCACAGCAGCACGCCGATCGTCGACAGGTGCCTGTGCACGGCCACGAGGTTGGCACGCGACTCGAGCGCGGTAAAGCGTCCCCGGCGCGACGCCACCGGTCGTGGTCGTCCCGTCAACCCGCGGGTTTGGGCGGGACCGCGATGGTCGTCTCGTCGCCGACGCGGTGCACGAACACGTCGTAGGCTCGCCCCACGTCCTCGCACTCGGGGCGCTTTTTGGCGACCGTCGAGGCCAGCCCGCGCATCACCACGAACGCTGATGGCGTGGGCCGGGTTGGATCGGGAGCACGTCCCTCGCCTTCACGGGAAGCCGGCGGGTCTTCGGGGCCGGTCGGGGGGCGCGCGCACCGACCGCTACGTTCGCCCGGCCCGGGGTGGCCCGAGTCGAGGATCCGGATCTCTCGTCGTCGCCTGGGGGGGGTCGTGATACCAGAGCACGGTGCAGTGGTCGGGTCTGCTCGCCTTGCTCCTCGCGGGCGAGCCCTCGGAGAGGGCGACGAACCTGACGCCTACCCGCGCGGGCGCAGAAACCACGGAGGCGGTCACCCGAGCGCCGGCCGTCGGGATCCCGTCCGACGCCGAGTCGACGGTCCGTGCCGACCCCACGGCGTCCGACGATGACGACGCATCCGGACAGCCGCCGCATGCCGAGCCGTCGGCCGCGTCGTCTCGCATGGAGACCTACGCCGGCGATCCGCTGGGCGTGCACCGCGTCGTGCTCGACAACGGGCTGACGGTGTTCTTGAGCGAAAACCACGAGCGCCCCGAGGTGTTCGGGGCGGTCGTGGTGCGCACGGGGGCCAAGAACGACCCGCCCGAGGACACGGGCATGGCCCACTACCTCGAGCACATGCTCTTCAAGGGGACCGAGACGCTGGGGACGACCGACTGGACGCGCGAGCAGCCCCTGCAGGCACGGCTCGAGCAGCTCTACGAACGTCGGCGAGCGACGACCGGCCGGGCGCGCGAGCGGATCGACGCGGAGATCAGGGAGGTCGTGGCCCAGACGTACGCGTACACGGTGCCCAACGAGATCGATCAGCTCCTGGAGGCCATCGGGGCGACCGGCGTGAACGCGTTCACGACCTACGACGAGACCGTGTATCACAACACCTTTCCGGCCAGTCAGATGGAGGCATGGCTGGCCATCTACGCCCAGCGGTTCGTCGACCCGGTGTTTCGCCTGTTCCCCACCGAGCTGGAGGCGGTCTACGAGGAGAAGAACATCGCCATCGACACCACCGGCTACGAGCTGTTTCGCACCTTCATGCGGCACGCGTTTCCGAACCATCCCTACGGGACCAACGACATCCTCGGCGAGGTGGAGCATCTGAAGAACCCCTCGCTGGCGGCCGTGAAGGCCTATTACGAGAAATGGTACGTCCCGGGGAACATGGCGCTGGTTCTTTCGGGGGACTTCGACGCCCGAGAGGTGCTGCCGTTGGTGGAGAAGCACTTCGGGGCCTGGAAGGCTCGCCCCGCGCCCGAGATCGAGCCGCGGCCCCTGACGCCGTTCGAGCGCGACCAGCGGGTGACGGCGAGGGTGACCCCGGTGCGGGCGGGCGCCATCGCCTACCGAACGGTCCCCGAATCTCACCCGGACTTCGCGGCGCTGCAGGTGGCGCGTCGGCTCCTGTCGAACGAACAACGCTCGGGTTGGATCGATCGCCTCTCCGACGAAGGCAAGGTGCTGTACGCGGTGCACGTGCCCGCCGATCTCGCCGACCACAACCTGGACGTGGTGGCCTACGTGCCGCGCGTGCTCGGTCAGTCCTTTCGCAACGCCGAACGGCTGATCACGGAGCAGTTTCGGCGCATCGCCGAGGGGCGCTTCGACGACGCGCGGTTCGAGGCGCTCAAGCAAGGGCTGTTGGTGGAGGAACGCGCGCGCTGGGAGGACAACGAGGAGCGAGCGCTGGCGATCGCGCACGCCTTCGTCGTGCACGGCGGGTGGAAGGGGTACCTCGACGATCTCGACCGGCTCCAGAGGCTCACGAAGGCCGACGTGGTGCGGGTCGCGAGCGAGCTGTTCGGGGATCGCCGGTTGATCCTGCGCTCGCGGGTCGGATACCCCAAGAAGACCCGACTCGAAAAGCCCGACCACCCGCCCGTCGAGCCGCGCAAAGGGGCGCACTCGAAGGCGTTCGAGGCCCTTCGAGCCATCCCGGCGGCCGAGCCTCGCATCGAGTGGGTCGATTTCGACGCCGTGAAGGAGGTGCCGATCGCCCAGGGGGTGAAGCTGCGGGCCAACCCCAACCCGTTCAACGACCTGTACCAGCTCGAGCTGCGCTTCGGCGTCGGCACGGACGCGATCCGCGAGCTCGACGTGCTCGAGGACTACCTGGTGCGGATCGGATCGGAGAAGACGCCCCGCGCGCAGATGCGAGAGCGACTGTTCGAGTTGGGCACGACGCTGGAGGCGGAGGCGCACGTCGACGAGTTCGTCGTACGGCTGTCGGGTCCCGAGGCCCACCTCGAGGCGGCTCTGGAGCTGGTGGGCGAGCTCATGGCCGCGCCGGAGGCGGAGCGCCGGCCGTTGCGTCAGGTCCGGCGGGAGATCTGGGCCTTTCGGCGGCTGGATCGCAAGACCCCCCCCGCGGTGGCCTCGGCGCTGCGCGACCACGTGTTGTACCGCGACGACTCGATCCATCACCGCGCATACGGGCCGACCGGGGCGCGCTTTCTGGGGTTGCGCCGGGTGATGAAGGCCTGGGATCGCGTGCAGGAGTACGCCCTCGAAGTCGGGTACGTGGGTCGCAAGGACCCGGAGGCCGTCGCCGCGCTCGTGCGCGACACGTTGCCGCTGCGCGACGGCTTGCGCCCCGCGGTCGGACACATCGTGTACGGCCGACGGCTGCCGCACGAGACCACCGTCTTCTTCGTTCCCCAGCGCGATGCGGTTCAGACCCAACTTTGGTTCGCGGTGGAAGGAGCGCCCGTGCAGATGCACGAGCGGCCGGCCGCCGATGCCTTCGAGACCTACTTCGGCGGCGGGATGGCCGGTCTGGTGTTCCAAGAAGTGCGGGAGTTCCGGGCGCTGGCCTACGCCGCCCACGCCCGCTACCGCCGCGACGAGGAGGTCGTCCAGCGGGGGTACCTCCTGGCGCACGTGGGATGTCAGGCCGACAAGACGCTGGAGGCGATCGACGTGATGATGCGCCTCATCACCGAGATGCCCCGGCGCGAGGATCGGATCGACCTCGTGCGGTCGGCTTTGGTGCGCAGCCAGGAGACCGACAGCCCGTCCTTTCGGGATCTCCAGGACAGGATCGACCACTGGATCCGGTTGGGGGAGACCGACGATCCGAGACGGCGCGCCTTGCCGGCCTACCAGGCCCTCGATCTCGAGGACATCGTCGCGTTTTATCGCGACCACCTGGCCGGCAGGCCCGTGGCCATCATGGTGGTGGGAGATCCCCGCAAGGTGAAGCCGTCGACGTTGCGCAAGTACGGCGAGGTCGTGCGGCTGCGCAAGGGGCAGCTCTACAGCCGCTGAACCGGTCGGCGCGTTGCGGACACCGCGACCGATCCCATCGAGTCGCGTTGCGGTCTCGCGCACCGAGGTGGTCGCAAGGGGGGCCGGCGCGACGCTCGACGAGGATCGAGGGGCGCGACCGTTTTCGGCGAAGCCCCGAGGACCATTACGGTATCTTCCCGGCCATGGCCGATCGAGACGTCGAACGCGACTGCACCACCGAGATCTTCGTCGACACGCTGCGACGCCTCGCCGATGCCCTGGAGCAGGGAACGCCCTTTCGGATCCAGGTCGCAGGCAAGCGCTTCACGGTCCCTTCCACGGCGACGCTGTCGATCGAGCACGAGGTGGAGGGCAAAAACGAGGAGCTGGAGATGCAGCTTCGGTGGACCAACCCCTGAGCCCGGCGATCAGCACTTCGACAGCAGATCGTGGATCGCGTCGGGCTGGCTGCCGTCGTCCCCCACCGCGCAGCCGGTCACGTCCTGGACGAGGTCACCGGCGGGCAGCGCGAGACGGAACGTCACCGACACGTCCGTGGGGGGCTCACCGCACGCGAAGCCCTCCGCCATCCCGGT
>CAZYSW010000030.1:4976-21566 GCA_964650105.1 uncultured Nannocystaceae bacterium | reverse complement strand
CCGCTCGGGAAGCGCCGCCGCCTCCCGCGCACCGCGCCCGTCGCGCAGCGTCTCACCCTCCCGCAGCCCCAGCCGCTCGGGGAGCGCCGCTCCCTCGCGCGCACCCAGCCCGTCGCGCGGCGTCTCTCCCTCCCGTGGCGGCGCTCGCCGGCGCTAGACGCCGAGCCTCGGGCGCAGCGGGCTCGGCATCAGAACGCGTCCTTCGCCTTGCGGCGTTCGGCGAGCACCTCGACGGTGGGGGCGCGGACGAAGGGGTTGGTCGCCTTTTCGTCGGCGACGGTGGTGGGCGTGGTGCAGGCGGGTAGATCCTTCGCGCGCGCCGCGATGGCCTGGTTGTCGGGCTCGGCCACCGCCGCGAACTTCAGGTTGCTCGCGGTGTACTCGTGGCCGAAGTACAGGCGCGTGTCGTCGGGGAGGCTGCAGATCGTTCGGAGGCTGTCGAACATCTGGGCGGGCGTGCCCTCGAACAGTCGACCGCAGCCGGCGGCGAACAGCGTGTCGCCCGTGAACACCACCGACGGCCCTCCGTTGCCGGGGATGCACCACGCGACCGCCCCGCGGGTGTGACCGGGAATGTGCGCCGCCGTCAGCCGGATGCCCCCGATCTCCACCCCCGAGGGCGCGAAACGGCCCAGCGGCGCCTCTTCGAAGTGGGTCTGCTCGGGGATCCGCCCGCGATCGCTCGCGTGTCCGGCGACCACGATCGACGCGTCCCGTCCGAAGCGCTCGAGCAGGCCCGGGATGCCGCCCACGTGGTCGGGGTGGTGGTGCGTGGCCAGGATCCCGCGCAGCCTCAGCCCGCGCTCCTCGAGCACGCGCGCCGGCGGCTCGACCTCCGAGGGGTCGACCAGCCAGGCCTCGCCTCCGTCGCGGATCAAGTAGCAGTAGTTGTCACGCAGACATGGGATCGGCTCGATCGCGAGAGTCATGGCGGGGGCAGCTTAGCAGCCCGCGGTGGAAGTCCCGCGACCGGCGAGCGATCGCGCACCTCGGAGCACCGCGTGCTCACCGCACCCGTGTTCCCGAGCGCGATGCCGCGGTTCGATGCGCGGGTGCAGGTCCCCCCGCGTGCCTCTCGAATGGTCAGGGGGGCCGGGAGCCGGGCTACATTCGCAGTCGATGCGCGCATGGTTGCAAGCGGCTCGACCGCTCGCCCAGGTCAACATCGCGCTGCCGTTGCTGGTGGGCGAGATGCTGGCGTTCGCCGCGACGGGTCGCCTGAGCGTCGCCTTGCTGCTCGTGGCGCACGTCGTCGGCGTCCTGTTGCAGCTCTTCATCGTGTTCGCCAACGACGTCGCCGACGAGGCGGGTGACCGCCTCAATCGCACCTACACGATCTTCTCGGGTGGGTCGCGGGTGTTGCCCGAAGGCAAGCTCGTCGCAGCGCAGCTTCGCCGCGCGGCGCTCTCGATGGGCGCGCTGGTGGTCGGCGTCTCGGCCGTGTCCGCGGCATGGTTGCAGCGACCGCTGTTCGTGCCGGCCGCCGGCGTCGCCATCATCCTCTCGTGGGCCTACAGCTTTCCGCCTCTTCGCCTGTCGTACGCGGGGTGGGGCGAGGCCACGCAGGGCGTCGGCCTGGGCGTCGTGCTGCCGCTTTTGGGCTGGTACGCGCAGGCCGGCACGCTGCAGGGGTTTCCGTGGCCCGCGCTGGCGCCCCTGTTCCTCTTGGGGTTTGCCGGGAACATCACCACCGCGCTGTCCGATCACCCCGCCGACGTCCAGGCGGGCAAGGCGACGTGGCCGGTGCGATACGGGCAACGACGCGCCCGCAAGCACAGCATCCAGCTTTTGGCCATCGCCGCCCTGCTCACACCGCTGGTCTTGCCGCAGGCGTCTCGCTCGGTGTGGCTGGCCGTCGAGCTCGCACCGCTGGTGGTTCTGCTCGCCAACCTCCGCTGCCTCGGCACGGCGGACGCCGAGTCCCCCGCGGCGTCCCGTCGTTTCATGGTGCACAACGGCGCCGCCCAGGTTCTGACCCTCCTGGGGTGGATCGCGGCGCTCGCCCTTCACGCCCGTTGACGGTCGGCTGCGCGCGCGACAGTCCATGGACATGAGCGCGTCGCGGCTTCGTCGCCGAGGTCCGGCCCCGAGCACCAAGCGTTTGGCCGCCATCGCCGTCGCGTGGCTCGCGGCCGTCGCAGCCGCGGTCATCGCCATCCTGGTGTGGAGCTCGAGCCTGCTGCGTCACAACACCGAGCTGGCCATTCGAGACACCCAAAGCCTGATCATCGCCAGCAAGGTCGAGGTCTCGCTCCTGACCTACCACCGGATGAGCAACCTCGCGGCGCTCGCGGAGGACGACGCCCTGGAAGCGGAGCGCCGCGAGATCCTGCACGACACGCGAGTTCAGCTCCGCGAGGCGGGCCGCTACGTGAGCGACCCGGCCGAGGCAGAGATCCTGTCCTTGCTGGCAGACGATGTCGAAGAGTACGTGGACGCGCGCGCCCGCTTCGAAGCTCGAGGGCTGGACTTCGCAGAGATGGTCCGCCGCTCGCAGGTCGTCCTCGCCCGTGCGCTCACGCGGCTCGACGCGCTGCGCGAGCTCAACGAGGCCCAGGTCGCGGCCGCGCACGACCAGGCTCGATGGGTCGACCAAGTCGTCAACATCGCGGCGGCCACCGCCGGCACGCTGCTGGCCTGCAAGGCGCTGGTGATCCTCCTCGGCGTCGCGCGTTGGATCGTGCGCCCTCTCCTCGACGTGTACCGTGCGGTGTCTCGCTTTCGGGCCGGCGAGATGTCGGTGCGAGCGCAGCCTTCGGGCCCCAGCGAGACGAGGGAGTTGGCCCACGCCTTCAACGAGATGGCGGATGCGATCGCGACGCAACGTCGCAGCCAGCTCGAATTTCTCACCAGCGTGGCCCACGACCTGCGCAATCCCCTGTCCGCCATGAGCCTGTGCATCCAGGGCCTGGCGCTCGACGCCTCCGAGAGCCGCCGTGAACGCTCGCTCCGCGTCCTGGAACGCCAGTTGCGACACCTGTCGCGCATGGTCGACGACCTTTTGGATGCGGCCCGCATCGAATCGGGCCAGTTCCGCCTCCGGCTTTCCGAGCTCGACGTGCGCGACGTCTGCCGTCATGTCGTGACGCTGTACGAGCCGACGGCCACGAGACACCGGATCGTCCTGGAGGTCCCGCCCCAGGTGGTCGTCCTTCGCGCCGATCCGCAGCGGCTGGAGCAGGTGGTCGCGAACCTGCTGAGCAACGCGATCAAGTATTCGCCGGCCGGAGGCGAAATTCGGGTGAGCGTCGCCGGCACTCCCAAGGGTGCCTCGATCGTGATCGAGGACCCCGGCATCGGGATCGCGGCCGAGGACCTCCCCAAGCTGTTCGTCCCCTTTCGTCGCCGCCGCAAGGACGTCACCTCCGGGCTCGGTCTGGGCCTGTCCATCGTTCGCCGGATCGTGCACGCGCACGGAGGCGACATCGAGGTCGCCAGCCGACCCGGCCAGGGATCCACGTTCACCGTCCGTCTTCCGCGAACCCCTCCCTCCCAGCGAGCTCGAGCATCCGAGCCCGCCCCTTCCGACGAAGGGGTTCTCGCGACCGCCACGGCCCCTTAGCCGGGTTCGGAGACACGCCGCGAGGCGACGACGCCGTCCCCGTCGAACCGCGGGGCTGCATGGCGCGCTCGACGTGCGAACCATGTTCGATACGCCTTCGGTCTGGCGCCTTGCCGGCACCGCAAAGAGCACGCCTTGCACGCGGCGTCTCCGAGGTCACGAATCTGCCCGGCCGTGTCACGTTCGTCGACCGCAAAGGGCACGCCTTGCACGCGGCGTCTCCGAGACCCTGCTAGCCTCGGGGTATGCGGGGGAGCAGGGGGGACACGGGCCGACTCGTCGCGGCGTCGCTGACCGTGGCGGTCGCGTGCGGGGGGAGGACCACGGCGGAGGGAACCGATGGCGGGGCGACCGGCGACGCGGGGAGCTCGAGCACGCAGACTCTGGGCTCGTCTTCGGACGAGGCCACCACGACGGGCTCCGACGCGGACGCGGAGAGCTCGACCGCAGGCTCGACCGGTCGCGAGGACGAGTGCTCCACGCACCAGGATTGCCCGCCTGGTTGGGCCTGCGAGGTGCTGCCGTTCGATCCCGCGCGGTGCGTGGACGTCGAGTGCATCGACCACGAGGACTGCGAGGACGGCTACGTGTGCCACCACGGCCCCCACGCCGACGGCGGAGTCTGCCAGCCCACCGAGCCCGGCACGCCCGGATTCGGCTATCCGGTGGGGGACAAGGCCACCTGGCCTGCGGGCGGCTGGTTCGTGACGCAGGTGCTCGGGCACTACCTCGACACCGCGGACTTCAAGGGCGGGCACCTGGCGCAGGACATCGCGGCCGGGACCGAGGCCGAGACCGCCAACGCACCCGTGTACGCGATCGGTGACGGCGAGGTGCTGTACGCGGGCCCCAACGCCAGCACCTACGTCAACGTCGTGCTCGTCCGCCACGATCTGGGGTCCGAGGGCGTCGTCTGCTCGTTCTACGGCCACCTGGGCTCGACGACCGTGACCGAAGGGCAGCGCGTCGCGCGTGGCGATCAGATCGCCACGGTGCTCGACTGGGCGGCGCACTTCGGACCCGCCAACAGCCATCTGCATTACGTCGTGCTCAGCGAGGCGTTGTGCATGGCCTCGGATGCGGCCGATGGCGCGCTGATCTGTGGCTACGACGACACGGCGAGCCCCAACGGGATCGAGACGTTGGGCGACGAGCCCTACAGCTACACGTCGGTGGGGGACCCCTGCGGCACGCACCAGTATCCGGACGCGTTCATCTCACCCAGCCAGTTCATCGAAGCGCATCACTTCTGAGGCGAAGCGGCTCACGGTAGCGCCGTCCACCCGCGCGGCCGGACGGCGCGCAACCGGATGCCCAACCGAACCTCGCGGCCCCTCGTTGCACGCGGGTGTGGCTCGCGTAGTGCAACGGAGTGCAGATCTCGTCGCGCAAGCTTCTGATCGTGGGTGGGACGACCGTCGTCGCAGCGGCGGTAGGACTCTTCGTCCTGTTCGACGGGCCCCAATCCGGCGAGGCGCTCGCCGAGGAGGCACCGCCCGACACCGCCTCCGAACAGCGGTCTTCATCGAGCTCGCCAGCCTCCGCGGCTCCCCGCGGAGCGACGAGCTACGCCCCGGTGGCCCTGGAGGAGGACTTCGACGCCGTACGCAAGGAGCTCGCGTCCCAAAAGCCGGCCGTCATGCGTAGGCAGATGGACTTGCTCGAGTCGCGCTACGATCTGTCCAATCGGCCGGTCGGTGGCGTGACGATGAGCCGTGGCAAGCCGGTGCAAGGCGGCGTGCGCGTCAAGCTGCCGACCGGCACCTCGTGGCAGCAACTCGCGCGGCTCACCCCCGCGCAGATCCGCGAGCGCGAGCTGTGGCCCGCGGGCTTCTTGCCGCTTCCCCACCCCAAGCACGAAGAGGGGGGCATGGTGTTCCCCGAGTTTCACGTCGAGGCGATCCGCGAGCAGGAGAACCGCGACCTCGAGCGCTTCGACGTCGACTTCGACATCCCCGAGCACTTCTTGCCCGAGTTTCCGCCGCCCATCTTCCTCACCACGCGGCCCGACCTCGGCGACGTCTCGCAGGGCGAGCTGGTCACCACGCAGAACTTCTTTCGCCTGTTCGACGGGATCTTGAACCCCAAGCAGCTCGAGGGGCTGCGGCTGCTCGTGTCGCAATTTCCCCAGCAGCAGTTCAACATGACCGACGATCGCCGGTCCGCGCGGCCGAGCCTGGGCGTGTCGTGCTTCGACTGCCACGCCAACGGCCACACCAACGGCTCGACGCACCTGGTCGGCGACATCCGACCGCAAGCCTTCCGACGACGGATCGACACGCCGACGTTGCGAGGTGTGAACCAACAGCGCCTTTTCGGCTCCCAGCGTGCGCTTCGCACCGTCGAAGACTTCACCGAGTTCGAGCAGCGCGCGGCCTACTTCGACGGCGACATCGTCGTCGCCCAGAAAAAGGGCGTGAACTTCCTCGAGCGCGGCAGCGAGGTGCATGCCATGGCCGAGTTCCAGGAGCTCCTGGACTTCCCGCCCGCGCCCAAGCTCGACGTGTTCGCCCGGTTGGACCCCGCCAAGGCCACGGCGGCCGAGCTGCGGGGCGAGGAGCTGTTCTACGGCAAGGCGCGATGCGCGGAGTGTCACCCCCCGCCCATTTTCACCGACAACTTCATGCACGACCTCCGAACCGAGCGCTTCTTCGAGCCGGTGATGGTGAGCGGACGCATGGCGGTCCGCGACGGACCGATCAAGACCTTCCCGCTGCGCGGCATCAAAGACAGCCCGCCCTACCTCCACGACGGCCGCCTGCTCACCCTGGACGACGCGGTGGAGTTCTTCAATCTGGTGCTCGGGACGCACCTCACCGACCAAGAAAAGGCGGACCTGCTCGCCTTCCTCTATTGCCTGTGAGGCGCTCTCCCCAGGGGTGCGAAGGTGCGTCCGGCCTCGACCCGAGGGCGCCCGCCCTGCCTCCTCCCGGCGCTCCCGCCCCACCCAGGGCTGCGGATGGGCCCCCTGGCGGCCGCGGCCCGAGGCGAGTAACATGCACGATTGAGTTACCCATGTCGACGCGGCGTCTGGTCTTTTCCTGTCTGTTCTTCGTGGGCTGCGCGGCCGGGGTCGAGGACTCCGGGTTCGGAACCTTCAACATGCCGACGACCACGCCTACCAGCGGCGCCTCGTCACAGTCCGGGGACGATTCGGGCGACGACACCGACGCCTCGGACACCTCGGGCAGCGGCGAAGGTAGCGACGAGGAGAGCACCGCCGACGACACCACGACCGGCCCCACGAACACCACCGACCCCACGAACACCACCGACCCGAGCACCACCGGCTCCGACACGATGTCGGACGACGACACCACGACCGGGATGGGCGGCGGGATGATGATCGACGTGCAGAACCATGACGGATCGTGCGAGGACGTGGTGTGGTGCACGGACAGTACCACCATGGAGGGCGTGGGTCCGCACGCCTATGCCGAGTACTTCACCAACGTCGGGCTCACGCCCCCGTTCGACGTCGTCGAGGTCCGCTACCACGTGGGTGCCCTGCAGGCCACGCCGACCGTGGCGAGCCTGCAGATCCTGTCGTGGTCGGGCTTGGCGCCCGGAGGCGTGCTCGGCACGCAATCGCTGGGCGCAAACGACATGACCGTCGGGAGTCACACCCTGGTGCTGAACAACCCCGTCACGGTGAACACCACTTCGTTCTGCGTGGCGGTGACCGGCAACGATGCGTTCGGGATCTCGCGCGACGAATCGAACTCCGTCCCCAACGTGTCCTTCGTGCAGGCCGACCAGTGCAGTCTGGTCAGCTACAACACGTTGGCCTCGATCGGCTTCCCCGGCAACCTCTGCATGTCCGCCAAGGTCGCGAACTAGCAGGGCACGCGGCGACGTCCCTCGGGGGGCGTCGTCGCGTCACCGCGACCTTTCAGTGCACGCAAGGCTGACGACCGCGGAGGCGGAGCTCCCGTTGAAAGAGCCGCCCTGGGGGGAGGCTCTTGGCCCAGCGCAGGAGCGCGAGGTCCTTCAACGCATCGGGGTGCAACGATTTGCGTCCCAGATATTCGATTTCGAGATCGAGCGGAACGTAGGATCGGCGCATCACCTGGAGACGTCGCGCGAACTCGCCGGGGGCGTACAGACCGGGAACCAGCCAGCTTCGCCGCACGTTCGTCCCCACAGGGGGACGCGGCCCGTCGGAGACGAGGACGCGAACGAAAGGGTCCTCGTCGTACAGGTACACCCACCGGGGAACGACGAGGCTGTTCCATCGCGCGTGATCGACCCGCAGGTTGCTGAGCATGGCGAAGCTGTAGCGGTACTTGATCCCGAGGTAGGGGGTCATGCCGTTGAGCACGGCGGCGAGCGTGGTCACCCACACCGTCACGCGCGTGCCCTCGACCCCTCGCGCCGGGGACCGCGGCCTCAGAGCAGCGAGCCCGTGACGGCGAAGGTGCGCGATCCAGGCCTCCCCCACCGCCCACGCCATCCCGACCGCGCCGATCTGGTACGAGGCATAGACCACGAACCCGCGCCCCTGGTACCCGCGCTGCGACACCACGATCGTGCCGATCGCGATCGCGACCGGCAGCCACCACCGTCGACGGATCGCACGGCGGAGCACGCGACCGTCCTCCTCGGGAAAAACAGCGCACGACGCTGCCAGGAGCATCGCCGCGAACGCCGTCGGTCCGATGTGGGCCAGCCCCGACAGGAGAAAGACGGTGACGGCCAGCCCCGCGCGTGGGAACACCAGCAAGAGGAGGGGCGAAAGGGCCTCCAGCGCGAAGATGCCGACCGGGCCGGGCAAGGGGATCGAGACCGACCACCTGGCGTGGAGCCGCTCGCCCAGTGCCGCGCACGTGGTCTCGGCGTGAAAGAAGTCGGCGTTGAGCTTGGCGAGGGCGGCAAAGCCCAGCGAAGACACGGCCGCCACTCGAAAGACCGCCAGGACGTGTCGCTCGACGACGGCACCGCCTCGTCCGCGGGCCAGGCCCACGACGCCGATCACCGCACCCGCGACGGGGAGCGCGGCGTACAGGAGGTACTCGTCCAGAATCGAGCCGACCCCCTGCGGGTCGCCGTACGTGACGCGACCGACGAAGCCGACGGTGAGCAAAGCGGCCGCTACGATGGCGGGGAGGCGTGGCCCGCCGAGCAACAAGGCCAAACCCGCGAGCGTGACGCCGTGCCAGATCCAGGGGTGCTTGTCCCAGTAGACCCCCAGCGGCCGACCCGCGGCGTACTGCAACGTCCACTGGCAAAGCGCCCACCCGTACAGCCGCCACACGAGCTGCGAGCGCCAACTTCCCAGGGCGCGCCGCCCCGATGCAATCGAACCTCGGCTTTCCTTTGGACCCGCGGTCAACGACGGGATTCTACCGTCGGAACACGGCGCCGCAGCGAGTCCTCACGTCCGATCGAGCGCGGGCACCTTGTCGGCGTTGGCCCGGAAGATCTTCTCGAATCGCCAGTCGTCGAGCACCAGGCTGTAGAAGAGTCGACGGGGGTGGAAACCCGCGTGATAGCGGGTCAATCCGAGCAGACGCTGGGCTTTGTTGACGATCTGCAGCGCGGGCCCGGGCACGCGGACGGGCTTGATTCCACGCTCCTCCAGGAACTTGCTCAGCGGTCCCACCGTCACGCCGGCGACGTTGTACACGCCCTTGCCGTGCAAGAAGATGGCGAGCATCAGGTCCCGGGCCAGGCGCTCCTTGGTGGTGGGATTGACCATGGGATCGAAGCCGATCGGCAGCACCGGAGGGTTGCTCTCGAACAGCAGATTGATGCCCGAAATCACGCCCCCGCCGAACACGCCGCTGGGCCGCAGCACCATCACCTCGCAGTCGAGATCGTCCATCTTGGCCCGACAGATGAACTCGGCGTCGATGGTGTCGCGGAGGATCGGGTGTGCGGCGGGGTCGAGGTTCAGCTCGGCGTCTTCGCGGACCTTGTAGTCGCCACGCGGGCCGATCCTGTACACGGCGTCGCTCGACAAGAAGATGTACTTCGTCACGCCGTGGCGTAGCGACGCCTCGAGCAGGTGCTTGGCTGCATTGACGTTGAACTCGTGGCTGCGGACGGTGTAGCCGTGGGGGTTGCCCTGGAAGGCCAGGTGCACCACCGTGTCGAGCGGACGCTCGCGGAAGCGATCGAACAAAAACAGGTTGTCGACCTGGCGTCGCCGGCTGAGGTCGGCCGACGCGTAGATGAAACGGTCGGGGTCGGCCCCCAGAAGCGCGGGGGGGCAGGCGCCGCGATCCACGGCGAGGATCAGATCGACCTCCGACGAGGCGAGCAGGCGCTCGATCAAGTGGATGGCCACCCGACGGCGCGCGCCGGCCACGAACACGCGCCGCGGGCCCTCTCGCAAGGTGCCGGGCTCGGGCCCCTCGTCGACGTGCGTCACCAGGGCCGCGCGACGCATGGTGTCGCGCCGGCGCCTGACCGGAGCCGAAGGTTCACCACTCACGACGCGTTCTCCTCCTGCTGCTTGCGCATGCGCAGCCCCTCGTGGACGAGGTCGGCGACGGCCTCCCGGACGCGGCTCACCTCGCGTTCGCGCACCTCGATGCTGCGCAGCACCGCCGGATCGATGTCGATGGGCTCGCCGTAGTGAATGTAGTAGCGCACGGGCTTGGGCAAGAGCCCGACCGGGCCCAGCCAGGGAAAGGTCGTCGTGACCGGGAAATAGGGCAGTCGCAGCGCTCGCGCAAGGGGCCTGAAGTCGGCGAGCATCGTCATCTGTTCCTCGGCGCCTACGAGGCCGAAGGGGATCACCGGCACGCGATGGCGTGCCGCGAGCTCCACGTGGCCGTGGTTGAACGGGTACAGCGCGTAGCGTCGGTCGGCCGGCTTGCCCAGTGCCTCGGCACCTTCGGGGAAGATCCCCACCAGGTGACCCTCTTCCACCAGGCCGTCGAAGTTCCGGCGGGTGCCCGGGAGCTGCCCCAGGCTGCGGAAGAACACCCCCAAGAAGGGAATCTTGTAGACGAAGTAGTCCACCATGTAGCGCACCAACCGAGGGGGATCGGTGTGGCGGAACACGTCGGTGGCGATCATCACCGCGTCGTAGGGGAGCACGCCGCTGTGATTGCCGACCACCACGCCCGCCCCGCGCGTGGGGATGTGGTCGTGGCCGGCCGAGACCACGCGAAAGTAGTATCGGTGCAGCCAGTATCCGAGCGCGTAACCCAACCCCAGCAGCTGGGCGTCGGTGCCGAAGGCGTCAGTGCCGAACCCCGCGTCGTCGAGGACGTACGCCTCCACCCGCGCCCATTCTCGGGCGGGGAGCAAAGGACGAAGGAGATCGAGCCGTCGCCGGTGGGGGAGCACGGGAAGATGGCGGGAAAAGGGGTGGGGGGGACGCCGTTCAGTAGCGGACGGGGGGCGGTCCGGTGGGGTCGCGAACGTTCCTGCGTTCGAGTCTGCGCTCCCATTCGTCGCTCGGCACCGGGATCACGTACACGGTCGGCCACACGAACCGACGATCGGTCGAGCCCATGCGGCGCGCCCAGTACTCGACGTCGACCACCTGGTAGGGCTCGTCGTCGATCACCACGATCTCGTGGATGCGGGGCACGAACTGAGCGCCCTCCGTCGTCTCGGTGCGAAACAGGAGACGGCCCTCGCAGGCATACTCGACGTAGGGCATCGACGGCCGCGCAGTCTACCGCGTGGCGCGCGGAAGGCCAATCGAGAACGGAGGCCCGTCCGACGAGACCGACCGCGTCAGCGGTGCCGCTCGACCGCGGCGCGCAGCTCGACGGGATCGGCGATGGGTGCGGTGCAGACCCGAGCGCGGCACACCACGGCCGAGGGTTGCTCGGCGGTCTCGTAGGCGAGGCTGACCGGGTAGGGCGTACGAAGCCGGATGGTTCGCACGGTCGAACCGAGCTCGGCAGTCGCCCGATCGTCGGGCGCCGGCCCGCGCACGGTGACGTGAACGGCCGCCGGGGTGGCGTGCTGCGCCGCGGTGAGCAGGCTCGCGTAGGCGAGCGGCAGCATGGTCGCGGCGCGGAAACGGTCGAAGATCCGGTCGACCACACCGCGCGCCGTGGGCTCGGCGAGGCCCGCGGCGTCCAGGCGCAAGAGCAGCTCCACCATCACGCCGAGCCCCGAGGGCATCGGACCATCGCTTTGACTCTCCGGACGCTCGACCAGCGGCTCGCCGTCCGCGGCCGTGAAGTAGAACCCGTCCTTCGAGGCTCTCCCGTACTGCTCGAGGGCCAGCGCCGCGAGCCTCGCCGCCCGCCCGGCCCAGCGCGGATCGAGCGTCAGCTCGTGCAGGTCGAGACAGGCGCGGCCGAGGTAGGCCACGTCGTCGAGGTATCCGTGGGTGTGCACGCGGCCCTCGAAGGCGGCCCGCATCACGCGGATCGGCCCGGTGCCGTCGAGCTCCCCCTCGACGTGCGCCTCGCACAGGCGGGAGGCGACGGTCAGCGCCAGGTCGCGCCAGCGCTCGGGCAACGCCGAATCCACCCAGGACTCGGCGGCCGCGGCCGCCCGGGCGAGGCCGCTGACGACCAGGGCGTTCCAGCTCGTGAGGACCTTCTCGTCGCGCAACGGAGGGGTCCGACGGGCGCGATGCTCGAGAAGTCGGGCGCGCGCCACTTCCAGTCGCTGCTCCAGCGTGTCGAGGTCGATCCCGAGGTCCGCGGCGCGCTCGGGGAGGGTCCGGGGAAGGTTGGGGATCGACCAGCCGTGCTCGAAGTTGCCCGACTCGGTGATCCCGTAGACGGTCTGGAACGTCTCCGCCAGGGTGCGATCCCCGACGGCGGCGGCGACCTCGTCGGGCGTCCAGCAATAGTACTTCCCCTCGACGCCCTCGCTGTCTGCGTCCGTCGCAGAGAAGAAGCGCCCGTCGGGCGCGCGCATGTCGGCCTCGAGGTACTCGACGGTCTCGATGGCGACGCGCCGCAGGTGGACGTCGCTGGGCCACAGCACGCTGGCCTCGGCGTACAACGGCAAGAGCTGCGCGTTGTCGTACAGCATCTTCTCGAAGTGCGGCACCAGCCACACGCGATCGACGCTGTAGCGGGCGAAGCCCCCGCGCAGGTGATCGTAGATCCCCCCCTGGTACATCTTGCCCAGCGTGAGCCGGACCGCGTCACCGGACTCCTGCGCGAGCCAGCCGGTTCCACGGGCCGTCCGCAAGAGCAGCTCGAGCGCGGTGGGGTTGGGAAACTTCGGCTCTCGTCCAAAACCCCCCCACTGCGGATCGACCTGCGACAGCAAGGCTCGCGTGGCCGTGACGAGGGCCTGCGGCGCATCGGGGCGAAGGTCGCTGGTGGGCGCCTCCTCGTCGACCATCGCCGCGAGGCGCTCGAGCCCCTCCACGAAGGCCGAGGCCTGCGTCTCGATCTCGTCGCGCCGGGCCCGGTAGAGGTCCGACAGGTGCGTCAGCACCTGCTGGAAGCTCGGGCGCCCATAGGCGGGGCGCGGGGGAAAGTAGGTGCCGCCGAAGAAGGGTCGACCGTCGGGGGTGAGGAACACGGTGAGCGGCCACCCTCCCCCCTGGCCCATCATCTGCACCACCTTCTGGTAGATGGCGTCGATGTCGGGACGCTCCTCGCGGTCCACCTTGATGTTGACGAACCGCTCGTTCATCAGCGCCGCCGTCTCCGGATCCTCGAAGGACTCGTGCGCCATGACGTGGCACCAGTGACACGCGCTGTAGCCGACCGACAGGAGGATGGGCTTGTCCTCCCGCGCGGCGCGCTCGAGCGCCTCGGGCCCCCACGGGTACCAGTCGACGGGGTTGTGCGCGTGCTGCCGCAGATAGGGGCTGGTGGAGGTCGCGAGGCGGTTCGCGGGTGGCTCTGCGGAGTTTGCGCTCTCGGTCATGGTGCCCTCCCACGCGGTGACGTTGGGGACGGTATGAAGGGTGCCCGATGCGCAGCAACCGGGGCATCCGGCCGCGCGAACGCGCCGAGGCGCGGTAGACCCGCAGCCCACGCCCGGGGTTCGACCTTCACCGAAGGTTGTCGCCCGCAGTGAAGCTGGTATGGTCCCGCCCCCAAACCACGGAGAGGTGTCCGAGTGGTTGAAGGTGCCAGACTCGAAATCTGGTGAGGCTTGACGGTCTCCGTGGGTTCGAATCCCACCCTCTCCGCCGGCCGCCCAGACGCGGCCTTCGCCTTGCACGACGAACTTCGAAGAGCAATGACCACACGCGCCGAAACGACGGCGCACCCATGGAGAGGTGTCCGAGTGGCCGAAGGTGCATGATTGGAAATCATGTGTGGCGCAAGCCACCGCGGGTTCGAATCCCGCCCTCTCCGCCACGCATCGCATCCGGCGTTCCCGAACGCCGCTCATGCCCCGGGTGACGGTTCCCTCGCCAACTCCGCCAGGACCGGAAGGTAGCAACGGTAACGAGGGTCCGGGTGCCCGGGGCACTTTTTCGTGCGGGCCACGCCCGAACACGCCCGCGTTCGCCCGCGCGCCGCGGGATTCGGCCGTCACGCCGGGCCGCTTCGGCCGGTCTTCTGCGCGTTCTTCCCGAAGAAGTACTGCATGCTCCCGCCGAAGTAGAAGCCGGTGTTCCAGCCTCCGTTGATCGTCAGGCCGAACACGTCCTTGAAGATGAACCGCGCGCTCAAGATGAGGTTCACGACCGGAATGACCGGCGGCACGCTGCCCTGCGTGCGGCGATAGCCGAGCGCCTCGAGATCGGCCTTGCTGCACTTGTCCTTGGTGCACCGGGCGTAGCTGCGGCCGCTGAGCGGGTCACTGGGCAGATCGCCGGGCGCCGGTGGGGCGGATCCGGGGTTCATCGGGTCGTAGTCGGGGTGCTCGGTCGGATCGTACGACGGCGTGCAGCGGGTGAAGTCCGCCAGGTCCTGCAGCGCCCGGCAGCTCGTCGGGGTCTCGCCGCCGCCTTGGGTGAAGCCGCGAGGGTCGGAACCGATGGCGGTCTGGTGGATGCCGCCGAACAGGATACCCAACCCGATCCCGGCACCTCCGCCCAGGCCGAACTCGACGGTGTCGTTGACCACCAGCGGAGCGCGGGCGACGAAGTCGGCCTCGATGAACATCATGCTGAGGTCGATCTCGGTGTAATCGGCTGCCGACAACGAGTTGGTCGTGGAGGTCGGATCGAACTCGCCCTTGTCGAGCCAGTAGCCGTCGGGAGCCTTCAGGCTCTGGTAGCCGATGGCCGCCACGATGTCGAGCACCCGCGACTGCCGAAAGGTGTATTCGCCCCCCACGTAGAAGTTGCAGCCGTCGGTCTTGAGCAGGCCATGCTTCTCCGCGAAATCGCCGATGTTGTCACCGCGGCACAGCGCGTTGGTGTGAGCGTCGAGATAGCGGGAGAAGATCCAGGTCGGGAGGACGGCGATGCCCCCGCGGACGCCGATGCCGTGGCGGTTGAAGTCGTTCTTGGGTGCCTTCTTGCGCTCCTCGTCCAGGCTCGTGGAGGTGTCGGGCTCGGGCTCGGGCGCGGGCGCGGGCTCGGGCTCGGGCTCGGGCGCGGCGACACGGTCGGCGGAATCGGGCGCCTTGGACGAGGTCGGCTCGAATGGCATCTCCTCCGGCGCGGCCTCCTCGTCCGCCGGTTGTCCGACGGTTCGGGCGTGCAGACCGAGCGCACCCGGCTGCGCGGCGGCGACCGACGGAAGCAAGAAGAGCGGGGCGAGCAAGCCAGACAGGACACGCATGGCCGATCATAGGCACACCCGCGGCGAGACGAGCAAGCGATCGACGGCCCGCACCACCAGACCCGCACGACGGGGTGATTCCCGGGGGGCAGGTGTAGGTCCCCGCGGCCGCGGCCTCGGGCCTACAACCGAATGTGACGCCAGCTCTTGCTCATGAACTTCGCCCCCATCGCCACCCCGAGCAGGCTGGCGTAGACGGCCGCGGCGGTCCACACCCCTTCCATGCCGTAGCCCAGCTTCGGCCCGAGAAGCCAGCTCGCCGGGACCAAGAAGCCGAAGTGGAGCACCAACTCCACGCCGGCCACGTAGTAGTTGGCCCCCGCCCCGTACAGGGCCTGGGCCAAGATGAGGCCCACCGCCATCAGCGGGAGCGCAGCCGTGATGATCCGCAACGAGGGTGCGGCCGCGGCCCGGACGGCCTCGTCGTTGGGAGCCAGCACGCCGATGATGTGCTCGGGGAAGATCAGGAAGATCGTGCCGACGGCGATCATCGCAAAGACCCCCAGGCGCACCGATTCCCAGCCGTAGCGTGCCGCCAGGTTGGTCTTGCCCGCGCCCAGGCTCTGGCTGACGCAGGTCGCGGTGGCCGTCCCGAAGGCGATGAGCGGCATGAAGCACAGCGCGGCGGTGTCCATGATCGCCTTGGTCGCGGCGGTGTAGGTGCTGGTCCCATCGCCGACCTGGGCGTCGATGTCCCCGACGAACCGCATGAACAGGGCGAACCCCGCCATCAAGATTACGGTGGCGGACCCCGACGGGATCATCAGGCGGATGATCCGTCCCACGATGCGGGGGTCGTACAGGCCGCGCCGATAGAACTGGAACCGCTTGCGGGTCTCGGGACCCAGGCTCACCGCGATCATGATCGCGAGCCCCAGATACGTGGAGATGACCGACGCGATCCCGGCTCCGGCCAGCTCGAGCCGTGGAATCCCCAGCGTGTCGTTGCCGTAGATGAGCAGGTAGTTGAGAACGATGTTGAAGGCGTTCATCGCCGCCGCGGCCCACAGGTGCACGTACGTCCGGCCGATGCCGTCGAAGAACGCCTTGTAGCTGAAGGTGACGACCATGCCCGCCACCCCGATCATGCGGATCTGCGTGTACTGGACCCCCAAGATCCGCTGCTGCTCGCTGGCGGTCGCCAGGTATTCCACGCCGTAGGGGGTCAGCAGATAGCCGAGTCCTCCCCCGAACACCCCTGCGACCACGGCGATGCACAGGCTGTTGAACAGCACCTGCCCCGCCTTGTCGTAGGCCTTCTCGGCGTAGCGGCGTCCGGTGATCGCCTGTGTGCCCACCCCCACGGCCGCGAAGAACCCCCCGACGGCCCAGAACACCGGCATCCCCAGCCCGAGCGCGGCCTGCGACGCCGTGGCCACGTCGCCGGGCAGCCGCCCCACC
>CAZYSW010000030.1:0-4966 GCA_964650105.1 uncultured Nannocystaceae bacterium | reverse complement strand
GATCATCGCCAGGATCACCCACATCCCCAGCTTCAGCACACGCGAGACCAGCGGCATCTCGAGCCGCAGACTGACGAGTCGCGGCGGGTGATCGCTCAGGTTCGTGAGGTCGACCAGGGGCAGCCTCGTTCGCCCAGCGTCGTTACCCCACCCCCGTTGCCGACACAAGTCGAGGGCCCTACCGTGCACGGTGGCACGGTGACGGAGCGGGACACTTTGCCCCGGAATGGGCCACCGTTCGGCGCATCCTTCCCCCGTGCCACGGAAGGGTCGTCGTGGGACCCACGCGGGGACGAGCGCGCGCAGCGGCCCCGCGTTCCTTCTCGCGCTGTCGCGGCCCGTCGCGCTCGCGCGCACGGGCGGCGGGCACGGGCGCACGGCGCTTCATCCGCGCTTTTCGAGCTGCTCTCGAATGTCGGCCTCGAGCTTGCCCATACACTCGGGACGATACCCTCGGTACGACGCCCGGATGACCCCCTTGGTGTCGACCACGAAGGTGAAGGGGAACTTGGGGCTCGCGTACTGGCCGGCGTAGTCCTCTCCGCCGATCGCGACCTTGGCGGCCAGCTTGCGTTTGTCGACGAACTCCTGAACGGCTGCGGGATCTTCGTCGGTGGCGATGGCCACCAAAGTCAGGCCGTGCTTGCGATAGCGACGATACAGTTGGTCGAACTCGGGCAGCTCCTTCAGACAGGGCTTGCACCACGTGCCCCAGAAGTTCACCAAGAGGACGCGGTTGGCGTAGCTCCGGTTGGAGATCGGCTTGCCGTCGGTGCCCTTCAGCGAAAAGGCCTTGAGCTTCTGACCGACCCCGGGGTCCTTGCCGCACGACGCATCGATCTTGGCGTGCAAGGCCTTGGGAAGGGCGGGGGCGGAGGCCGGGGGGGGGTTCTTGCCGAGCTCGGGCTCGTCGACGATCGGCGCCTCGGGGTCGACGTCGTGGGCGGTCGGCGTGTGGGAATCGACGCCCTCGGGCGTCGCCGCCGTCGCATCGTTCGCGCTCGACGGCTCGTCGTCGTCACCGTCGACGTCGGCAGCCGCCAACGTCCCTTCGGGCGCTTCTGAGGTCGGGTCGGCCTGGTCCCAGGTGGGCAGCCCGCTGGTCTTGCACCCCGATGCGGCCACCACCGCCAGGCCCATGAGCGATCGCGCGAAGCCGAGCTTCATCGACGCAAGCGTAAACCAGCTTCGTTCTGCGCCGAACCCGCCGACGCGATGCCGCCCTGCGCGGCGCGGTCGCCCCACGGCTACAGGCGCGCCAGCCCGCGCCGGAGGGCGGCCCAGGCCTCGGCGAGGTGCTCCTCGGTGGCGCGGTACGGAAGCAGCAAGCGCACCGCCGTCACCCCGCTGGAGGTCACCAGCACGCCCTCGGATTGCATCGCGGAGACCAGCTTGCCCGCCAGGTCGCCGTCGCCGAGCTCGATGCCGATCATCGCCCCCGACCCGCGGAGCTCCTCGACTTTGGGCTCGGGGTCGCGTTCGGCGATGCGGCGCAGCGTCGCGAGCTGCTCGGCGGCGCTGCGGAGCAGGTCGTCCTCGTCGAGGATCCGCAACGTCGCCAGCGAGGCGGCACAGGCCAGCGGGTTTCCTCCGAAGGTGGACCCGTGGCTCCCCCGGCCCATGTGCTCGGCCAGATCGCCCCGGGCCACGCACGCGCCGATCGGAAAGCCACCGCCGAGCGCCTTGGCGTACCACGCCACGTCCGGACGCAGCGCGGGGTCGTCTCCGACCAGAGTCGTCCACGCCGAGAAGTGGCCGGTGCGTCCGGTCCCACACTGGATCTCGTCGAGCCCCAGGAGCGCGCCGTGGCGTCGACACAGGGCGTGCAAGCCGGTCAGGAACTCGCGCGAGGCCACGTGGATGCCGCCCTCGCCCTGGATGGGTTCTACGACCACCATGGCGATCCGCTCGCCGTGCCGCGAAAACAGCTCCTCGGTCGCGGAGAGGTCGTCGAACGGGGCCCGCAGCACGTTCATCCTGGCGAAGCGCACGTCGGGCTCGCCCGTCACGCTGACGTAGGGCTCGCGGTAGGCGGGCTTGGCCGTCAGGGCGATCGCGCCGAGGGTACGGCCGTGGAACGCTCGCTCGAAGGCGACGACCATGTCGCGTCCCGTCGCGCGCAGGGCCAGCTTGATCGCGCCCTCGGTGACTTCGGTGCCGGTGTTGCCGAAGAAGACTCGCGCGTCGTCGATGGGGACGCGCTCGGTCAGCGCGTTGGCGAGGGCTTGCTGCGGCTCGGTCCAGAAGGTTCCCGCCGATGCGACCAGGCGCTGCATCTGCGCCTGCACCTCCTCGTTCCAGCGCGGATGGAGGTGCCCCTGGGGCAGGCAACCGATCCCCACCACGGCATCGAGATATTCGCGACCCTCGCTGTCCCGCACCCGCAGCGAGCCCGCCTCGGGGTGTGCAGGATCGGGCACCGCCTGCACCAGCGTGATGTTGCGTGGAGGATAGGTCGGCCAGCGACGGTCCTTCATCCCCGCATTCATGACAGCGAGCGCCACTCCACGCAAGCGCGACCCCGGCGCGGTGGCCGATCCCCTCGCCCACCGGGAATTTTCGGTCCGCGCGTGATCTCGGCCCCCCTTTTCCGATTTCGCCGCCGGTGCGCGGGCTCAAAAGCGGATGCGGACGCCGTCACCGGTGAGCTGCACCCGCTTGCGGGTCATGCTCGCACGCCGATCGTGCGGAGGCCCCGAGGTCAGCGCGAAGATGCCGACGACGATGGTGGCCAGGCCCAGGCCCGCGGTCACGCCGATCATCCCGTTGGTGGCCGTCTGGAGCTGGAAGAATCGATCGCGCGCGGCGAACGGAAAGGTCGAACCGTCCGGACAAGGTGAGTACGGACACTTCTCGTTTTTGAAGCGCCGCTGCTCGCGGATGGTCAGGGCACCCAAGGTAGCCAAGGCGGCACCCGAGGCCCCGGTCAACGCCAGTCCCGACCAGAACACGCCGCGCAGCGCCTTGGCACGCCGGGGATCGTAGGTTTGCGTCGGCTCGGGCCCCGCGACCGATGGCCGGTCCTCGACCACCGGCGGCGGAGGTCGCTTCCACGGGTTCACGTGCAGGCGATAGGACTCGCCCGCGGTGAGCCTGGCGATGCGGGTGGTCTGCTCGTCGGCCTCGAACCCCAGGAGCTCGACGTCGACCGCACCGGGGGGGAGCAACAGCGGGAAGTCGTCGAGCGGAACGACATGTCCGCCCACCCGGATCTCGCGAAGCTTCACCCCGGGCTCGATCACCAGCACGAGCTCGCCGACCTGTCGACGCAGCCGTGCCACCGTCTCCTCCACCTCGTCGCGACGGCTGGCGCAGTGCGTCGGGTTCTCGCCCTCGACGCAATCGGGTAGGGCGAGGTAGCGCTCGGCGGCCCCGATCGCCTCCACCGGACGCCCGCCTCGCTCGTAGCACAGCGCGATGTTGTAGAGGGTCTGCGCGGCTCGAACCGCGGCGAACGATCGCTCGAACTCCTCGGCCGCCTCCACGTACCGACCGGTGTCGAACAACCGCTGCCCTTCCACGAAGTGGCGGGTGGCCTCCTCGACGAGCGCATCCTGGGTCGTCTTCGGTCCGGCCACGTCTGCGGGGGGCGGGTCGGTGTCCGGGGGCGTCTCGGCCGCCGTCGTGGGCGGGCCGGCAACGGCGCCTCGCACGGGGGCCGACAGCAGCGCCAGGCTCACGATCACTGCCAAAGGCGAGAAGCGTCGGGGATCGACGGGCATTTACTCCGAGGATGAGCCCTTGGACTTGATGATCCCTGCGAAGTCCGGCGGCGGCTCGAGGGTGCGATCGCTGCGGGAGCTCGCGGTGTGGGACTCGGCGCCGTGGGATCCTCGGTCGCGTGCTCCTTGGGTGCTGCGCGGTCGGTCGCGGGACTTCTTGGCGGTGCGGGCTCGAAAGCGCGGCTCGGGCTGCAGAGGATAGGAGTGGTTCTCGGGTCCCACCGGCGCCAGATGGAGGACGCGCGTGGTGTAACCGTCCTTCTCGATGCGAACCTCGACGGTCTCCTCGCTGCGGGGCAGCTCGATGGCCATCGGGGTCGCGTCCTCGTACCGACGACCGTCGACGATCACGCTCGCGCCTTGCGGGTCCGTGTTGAACCACCACTTCACGGTGTCGGGCGACGCGGGGGCCGGCGGCGCCGGCTCGGGCGGGGACACGGTGCGCGCTGGGGCCATCGGCTCCGATGGAACCCGATCGGCCGCCTGCGGGATCGGTTCCGACGGGCCGCTGGCGTCACCGCGCAGGCTCATCGCCGCCGTGCCGATCGCCGCGCCGACCAGTGGCAAGAGGAGCCACAGCGTCCATTGGCGCGGCGCCAAGGCGGTGGCGGTGGTGGTCGCGGTGGTCCCCGCCAACGGAAGAGACGCGACACCACTGGACGTCGGACGTGGGAGGGGGACGAAGGCCTCGTGCATCGGGCCGATGGGTGTGGTCTTGCTCAGGTCGGCGTCGTCGACCGGGCGGGCCGGCACCGGGGTCACGCTGCGATCGTTGGCTGCACGCCCACGGATCGTCGCGCGCAGGTAGTCGATGCGTGCGCCGAAGTGACGCGTCACGATCTCGGCGAGCTGCTCGCGGGGCTCCTCTTCGCAATCGAGCTGGCGAAGCTGCGCCCGCACCTCCTTGAGCATGGCCTGGGCCGTGGGATGGCGATCGTCGGGATCTCGAGCCAGCGCCCGGTGAACGAGGCGGACGACGCCCTCGGGCAGATCCGGCCGAAGGTCGCCGAGCGAGGGGACGTCGCACTCGGACACCCGCAGCAGCATCTCCGACTGGGTCTGCCCGTCGAACAGCCTTCGCCCGGTGCACAGCTCCCACAGCACGACGCCGAGGGCGAACACGTCGGTGCGCTGATCGACGACCTTGCCCCCGGCCTGCTCGGGCGACATGTAGGCCACCTTGCCGCGGAGCTGCCCCGTCAAAGTGCTGCTCCGCTTCCCGGCCGCCTTCATGATGCCGAAGT
>CAZYSW010000029.1:0-21656 GCA_964650105.1 uncultured Nannocystaceae bacterium | reverse complement strand
GCTCCCCGTCGCGCTGTGGACGATCTCGACACGATAGTTCTCTCCGGGTTCCCACCCCTCTTGGGTCGTCTGGAAGGGTGCGGCCAGGACCGTGGAACGGGGAGTGTTGGAGTTGCAGTAGAAGTCCTCGCCGAGGAGGCTGTCGAAATCGGGGGACTCGATGCGCTTGACGAGAATGCCCTCGGGGGCCGAGCAACTGAACTCGGGTACGAATTGGAGGCCGCCCTTCCATACGAGCGAGTAGAAGTTCGCGTTGTCCTGCGCGCCCCACACCAGGCCGATCCAGTCGTCGTCGTTCGTCGACCCGACGCCCATCTCGCCCGTCAACAACACCTCCTCGAACACCACACCCTCGCACAAGTGGAGCCCGAAGTTGTTGTTGCCGTTCTCGCACGCCTTGGTCCCCATATCCTGATACGTGATCGTCGCGGGCGGAGCGTTCTGCGAGAAGGTCTTTCCGTACAGCGTGCAGTTGTTCTGCAAGTCGAAGGGCTGGTTGTCCACCACCGTGACGGTGTCTTCGGCGGTGTTGACCCCGTCGTCCACCGTGACGGTGTAGGTCTGGAACCCCGAGGGGGAAGCCAGCGGGGTCGCCGAGAAGGGATCGTCGAGGCCGGCCTGGGGGCTCCACGAGTAGGTGTAGTTGCCGGTTCCTCCCATGGCCACGGCCGTCAACTGGACGGGTTGACCCGCGTAGTCGGAGCAGGCGGGCGCGGCCGTGACCCAGACCGACGGATTGCAGACCAGGTCGTCCTCGTCGCAGCTCCCCGACAGGCAATCCTGGTCGACGAGACAATCCTCGCCCTCGTCGCATCCGGGACAGGAGCCTCCGCAGTCCGTGTCGGTCTCGTTGCCGTTCTTGACCCCGTCGTCGCAGGTCGCGGTGGCGCAGGTGTTGGAGTTCTGGTCGCAGATCAGCGAGATGCAATCCAGGCCGACGAGGCAGTCCTCGCCGTCCTCGCAGGTCGACCCGCACGAGCCTCCGCAGTCCACGTCGGTCTCGTCACCGTTCTTGATGCCGTCGTCGCAGGCCGGGGCGCTGCAGACGTTGGAGGGCCCGCAGACCAACGAGGTGCAGTCACCGTCGACCAGACAGTCTTCCCCGGGCTTGCAGGTGGCACCACAGGCGCCGCCACAGTCCCGATCCGTCTCGTCACCGTTCTTGATGCCGTCGTCGCACGCGCGAGCAGAGCAGGTGGTGGTGAGGGGATCACACACCAAAGAGATGCAGTCCAGGCCGACGAGACAGTTTTCGCCGGTCTCGCAGGTCGACCCGCACGACCCACCGCAGTCCACGTCGGTCTCGTTCCCGTTGAGCACGCCGTCGGCACAGGTCGCGGGCGCACACTGGTCGTCGATGCACACCCCGCTCTGGCAATCGTCCGCCTCGACGCAGCCGCTGCCGTTTCCACAACCCGGACAGGAACCGCCGCAGTCGACGTCGGTCTCGTCCCCATTTTGCACGTTGTCGTCGCACGCGGGAGCCTGGCAGACGTGCTGGCTGCAGACGCCGCTTTGGCAGTCGGCGTTGACCAGGCAGCCCTGCCCGTCGCCGCATGGATCGGGGCACGAGCCACCGCAGTCCACGTCGGTCTCGTCGTCGGTTTGGGCCCCGTCCTCGCAGTTGCCACCGCCGTCCTGACCGCAAACTCCGCTGTCGGTGCAGACGGTGCCCTCTTCGCAGTCTTCGTCGGTCGCGCAGCCCTGCCCCGAGCCGCACTTGTTGTCGCAGACGGCCCCGCAATCCACGTCGGTCTCGTCGCCGTCCTTCACGCCGTTGGCACAGGGGTCACCGCCCGTCTCGTCGACGGCCTCGGTGCCGGAGCTGTCGACGTCTCCGGTGTCCTCGCTGCCCGCTCCGGTGTAGCCCGTCCCCACGCCGGCGGCGTCGTCTCCACAACCCCCCAGCGCGATCAGCCCGATCAGGGCCGCCTGTCCAAGAACTTTGTGCGAAGAACCGGTATCGATCATGTCGAGCCTCCAAGTAATCCGCGCCATCGTATCGCGAAACGACGACGGACGGACGGCGGGACCGCGGGCAGCGGACCGCTGCGGTGGCGGTGCGCACTCGGGAACACATCATCCGACCGTCGGCCGGGTTGCCACGCGAGCGGGATCCCGGGGGTGCTCGTTCGGGGTGCCGTGGCGTGAACCCGGGGGGGTCAATCCTCGTCGAGGGTCCGCGTGCCTCCACCCGCCGAGCCCTCGCGTTCGGTCGGTCCCGCGTCTGCGGGGTAGAGCGCGTGGTGACCGTACCGGCGGCGGATCCGGGTGACCACCCCCTGGAGCCGTGCACCGGGCGACGAAGATGCGACGGCGAGGAGGTCGAGTTGCTCGGGCTCGCCGGTGCCGGTACGAACCAGCTCGCCGACCGACACGCCCGTCAGCCGAAAGCGGCGTCCCTGCACCTCGATCGCACCGAGCAGATCGCGAGCGGCCGCGTAGATGACCTTGGCCTGATCCGTGGGGGCGTCCAAGGTGAGCTGGCGCGTCTCGGTCTTGAAGTCTAGATCGCGGATCTTGATCTGGACCCGACGACCCCGCAGGCCCTTGGCGACCAGGCGATCAGCCACGCGCGTCGCTTGGGACAGGAGCTTGCGCTCGAGATCGCGGCGGCCCACGACGTCCTCCGCGAAGGTGTCTTCGTGACCCACCTGCTTGCGTTGCCGTCCGACCTCGACCGGGCGCGGATCGATGGCCCGACTCAGCCGCCACAGGTGCGAACCGTTCTCGCCGAACCACGCGACGAGGGTTGGCTCGGACAGCGCGCGGAGCTGGCCGATGGTGGCGATCCCGTGGTCGCCGAGCCGCGCGGCGGCCTTGGGCCCCACACCCCACAGCCGGCCGACGGGTAGCGGATCGAGAAACGCCTGCTCGCGACCGGGGGGGACCTCGGTGATGCCGTCGGGCTTGTTCATGGTGCTGGCGATCTTGGCGACGAACTTCACGGCGCTGATGCCCACCGAGCAGGTCAGGCCCCCGGTCTCGGCGCGGATCTCCGCGCGCAGGCGCTCGGCGGCCACCCGCGGCGGACCCAGGAGTCGTTCGGTGCCGGTGAGATCCAGGAACGCTTCGTCGATGCTCAGCCCCTCGACCGCCGGCGAGTAGCGCTCGAAGATCGCGAACACCTGTTCGGAGACGGCCGCGTAGACGTCGAAGCGCGGGGGCAGCACGATGGCTCGGGGACAGCGCCGAAGAGCGACCGCCGTCGGTTGGGCCGAGCGGCAACCGTAGCGGCGCGCCTCGTAGCTGGCCGCCGCGATCACCCCTCGGCGCCCCGTACCGCCCACGAGCACCGGACGCCCGCGCAGCTCCGGATGGTCGCGAACCTCGACCGAAGCGAAGAAGGCGTCCATGTCGACATGGATGATCACGCGGGTGGGCGCCGGGCCCGAGCGAGGCGACGTGGACGTGGGCGGCTCCACCACGGCGCGATCTTAGCCGGTCGGCGCAGGGGGGGTGGCACGGGCGTGGGCGTGGGCACGTGGACGTGCATCGGATGGCCGGGCGGAGTATGGTCGCGGGACCTCGGCGTTCCCGACCGATGCCGCCCCCCTCTTCACGCCGCCGGATCCTGAGCCTGGATGCTCTGCGCGGGGTCGCGGTCTTCTTGATGATCGAGCAGCACGTGGGGATCTGGATGTGGAAGGGACCGGCGCCCGGACGCACGGTGCTCGACTATCCGATCCTGGTCGGGTTCAACGCGCTGGGGGGCATGGCCGCGCCGCTGTTCGTGACGCTGGCGGGGCTGGGCAGCGCGCTGTTCGTGGCTTCGGGGCGGCGGGGGCTCGACGGCACACTCGTGCGACGGGGGCTGGTGCTCATGCTGTTCGGGTACGTGCTCAACCTGCTCACGCCGAGCTGGTTTTCGTGGGGCACGTGGTTCGTGCTGCACATGATGGGCTTTGCGATGGCCCTGGCGCCGTTGTGGCGTAGGCTGCCCACCGGGGCGCTGCTGGGCGGCTGCGGGTTGGTGCTCGCCGCGACGGTCGGCATCCAGACGTGGCTGGACACGCCTTCGCCGCTCACCAACCCGCGGATGCGCGACGTGACCATGCCCGGCGGACCGCTTCGCCTGGCGGTGGCCGAGGGACAGTTCCCGATCTTCCCCTGGCTGACGTTCTACCTGGCGGGCTTCGTGGCCGGCCGTTGGGTCGACCAGCGACGGCTGCGACGCGTGGGGTCGATGGCGATCGGCTTTTTGGCGGTCGGCGCCGCAGGATACGCTTTGTACGAGACCGGCGTGATTCCATCGTCGGCGATCGCGAAACGAGCCTTCGCGTTGCGCCTGGGGTTCTTTCCGGCCACCGTGTCGATCGTCTGCTTGCTGCTGGGCGGGGCGCTGCTTCTGATCACCTTGTTTGCCACCTTCGAGGATCGGAGGGGCTCGTTGCGACCGGACAATCCGCTGGTGACGCTCGGTCGCGGCTCGCTGACCCTGCTGATGGTGCACGTCCCGGTGTTTCGCGACCTGTCGCGTCCGATCGGTCTGTGGCAAGCGCTGGAAGCGGGTCCCGCGCTCGCGGTGGTGTCGGGCGTGGTCGTCGCGAGCGTGCTCGCCTGTCGGCTCTGGAAGCAGATCGACTTTCGCTGGGGCGCCGAGTGGGCCCTTCGCCGCATCGCTGGCTGAGGCAAGCCGACGTCGGCAGGCCGAGCATCGCGAACGCACGAGTGGCCGGCGCGTCGTAGGGGGCGAAACGCACCACCTGCGCTCACGTGCGTGGCCCGAAGGCCCGTTGATCCCGTCGGTTCGTCCGCGATACCGTGACCCCATGCGGCGCTTGGTTTGGACGTGTGTATGGGGGGATGGCTGTTCGCGTGCGGATCCGGCAGCGAGAGCGGGACGGGGACGATGTCGGCTTCGGCGACCGAGGGATCGACGACGATGGAGACGTCGGGGCCGACGACGAGCCCGACGTCGGCGGTGGACTCGGGATCGACGTCTGATGCGACCGGCAGCGACACCGAGGACGGGCCGATCTTCGACGTGGGCATCCAAACCGACGTCTCGCGACGTCCGGGGGACGTGTGCAAGGTTCCCGAGGACGACATCAGTGGCGTCGGCCCCTGCGAGGACGTCGCGCCGCCCGACAGTTTCGAGCCCGACGTGCAATGGTCCTTCACGGGACCGAACGGGGCCATCCGGTGCCTGACTCCGCCGCTGGTCGCGAACCTCACCGACGACGACGGCAACGGCGTGATCGATCTGTGCGACACGCCGGACGTGGTGGCGGTCGCCGGCGCGGGCGGAGAGACGGGTCCGGGCCACATCTTCGTCCTCGACGGGGAGACGGGCGAGATCCACTTAGAGATCCAGCACGACGTCGGGCTGGGGGCCACACCGGCCATCGGCGACATCGACGGCGATGGGTTGGTGGAGATCGTCGCCGTCGAGCCGACCACGACTTGCAACGTGGTGGCGTTCGAGCACGACGGGACCCTGAAGTGGACCTCCGACGTCCCGTGGTCGAAGTGTCAGACCGGCGCGCTGGCCATCGCGGACCTCGATGCCGACGGCAATCCCGAGATCATCGGCGGGAGCAACGTGTGGTCGAACACCGGCAAGCACCTGTTCTCGGATCCGTTCGACGGGGTGTACAGCGCATCGACGGCCGCCGACCTCGACGGTGACGGCCAGCTCGAGGCGAGCTTCGGTCACGCGGCGTATCGTGCCGATGGCACCGTCTACTACACGCGCTCCGACATCCAGGCCGCACAGTTCAGCATCACGGCGTTTCCGCAGGTGGCCAACCTCGACGACGACCCCGAACCCGAGGTGCTGGTTGCCGTCGAGCACGGGATCTGGCTGCTCGATCACGAGGGCGAAGTCGTGTGGTCCAACTTCGCGCCCACGGGCGAGTCGGGGGACTGGAACCGGCCCGTGAACGTGCACGACTTCGACGGCGACGACCGGGCCGAGTTCGGCATCAGCGCTCTGCAGCACTACGGCGTCTACGAGGCGGACCACACCCAGCTATGGGTGGCGAACATCGTGGACTACAGCGGTCAGGCCGGTGGAACCGCGTTCGACTTTTTGGGCCAGGGGAAAGCGCAGGCGATCTACGCCGACGAGACCAACATGTGGGTGTTCGACGACGACGGCTCGGTGCTGTTCTCGTCGCCGCGCAGCAGCGGCACCTGGATCGAGTATCCCACCGTCGCCGACATCGACAACGACGGGTCCGCGGAGATCCTGATCGGTGCCGACGGTGGGTCGGGCTTCACGGTTCGCGCCATCCGGGACGTCGAGGACCGCTGGATCCCCGCGCGGCGGATCTGGAACCAGCACACCTACCACGTCACCAACGTCCGCGAGGACGGCACGATCCCGCAGGTCGAGCCCCCGCACTGGCTGTCGCTCAACACCTTCCGCACCCAGGCCCAGATCGTCCCCGGAGGCGGAGGCGTGTGCGACCCCGAGCCACGCGGGTGACGATCGGCGGATCGGGTGCGTGTCGCCGGTCGCCGCGACCGTGGGTCGCCGCGCGGAGGCGGATGTCAGCGCGACATCGGCGTGGGCGGGGACGGGGGCGGCTGCGGGGTGTAGGGCTGCGGTCGTGGGGTCGTGATCTGCGGAGGGGTATAAGGGATCGCGCCGGGTGTGGTTGGCGGCGCGGTGCTTTCCGACGAATAGGGGTACGGGATCACGCCGGGGAGGTCGGCGCCCTGTGGCCCGACTTCGGGGGGCTCGCCGGGCTGAAGGCCGGGCGGCAGTGGGCTCGGCACCTCGGGTGCAGGGGCCGGATGAATGCCCGGAGGCGTCGTGATCTGCTGCTGCGGGGTTTCGAGGTACGGGGGCGCGGCGCCACGCCGTGTGTCGAACACCCGCGAGCGCGCGCCGGGATCGGTGCCGCGCGGGACGACGCCGCCCGTCGAGGGGTCGATCGCGGGCGCGCCGTAGTCCGGGCCCAAGACGTCGTCGAACCCACGGTATCCGGGGACGGTGTCGAAGGGGCGCGGTTGATCGCGCGCCGAGGGGCTGAAGACGCGAGACGGGAGATCGACGTTGGGGACCAGCGGATCGGGGATGCCGTCCTCGCTGAAGATGCTGGTGTCGACTTGCGGATCGAAGGTCACGCCCGGTCCGACGACGCGTCCGCTCTCCATCGTGCCGCGGGATTCCGTGCGGTTGCGCGGCTCCAAAGGGCTGCCCCCCGGCTGCGCGAGCGCGACCGAACCGAGCGACCCGACCCAGAGCATGGCCGAGAGCATGACCACACGTGGGGTCGAAGGGGCGGTGACGAGGCGTTTCATCGGCTCGGCGCGGCGTGGACCGAGGGTGCGCAGCGAGGCGGCGCGTCGGTGCCACGTCAGGCTGCAATGCCGGGCGCGCGCCGCAAGCGAGGCCCACGCTGCACGACAGCGTCCGGGGCGAGTCGACGGCGACGCGGGCGACAAAACGGCGAGACCTGAGCCGGTGGGGACACGGTCCGAAGCGTTGGCGACGCCGACCGCGTGTCGACGACGTCGACGGTCGCCACGTCGAGCCCCCTCTCACCGTCGAGCAGGTGCACGTGCGTGGTGGGGTCGTTGCCGAACCCCGGTGAGCCACCCCCGCGTCCGGCCGTCCACACATCTCGTTTTTCCACCGCAGGTGACCGGGTCGAAATCTCCGGGTGCCCCAGGCGATGGGCCGCCGTTGGACTGGATGCGATGGCCGACGCGACGTGATGCGGCCGGTGAAAGCTGGCGGGGCCTGTGGCGTTGGCCCCGGGAACGGCGAGCATGCGCACTGTGTGGCGAAACGGTCTCGTGGCGCTCGTGTGCGTCGCGGCCTGTGACTCCCAGCCCGAGTGGATCGCGGCCGAGGGGGCCGATGGGGGTCGACAAACCCATCCGGCGGGACGCCGAACGACGGCCGAACCGGTGTGCGGCGACGGAATCGTGCAGAGTGACGAGGCCTGCGACCTCGGGCTCGGCAACCAGGTCGGCGACGCGTGTACGCCCGAGTGCGCCCTGCCCCGCTGCGGCGACGGGCTGCGATCGAAAGGTGAGGCCTGCGACGACGGAAACCTCGAGGACGGCGACGGCTGCTCGGCCGCGTGCGAGGACGAAGATGCACCGCTGTGGTCGGTCGACCTCGATCTGGGCGGGGTGCAGGGCGAGCGCATCACGGCCCTGGCACGTGACCAAGCGCGTCTGTTCGCGGTCGGGACCCGGACCGAATCCACCTTCGACGTCGGGGGCGTGCTGCTGGGGCTGACCGACGCGGGCGAGGTTCGCTTCGTCGAGCAGTTCGCCGTGGCGCTGGGATGGAGCGGCCCTTCGGGCATCGTCGTCGTGCAAGGCGATCCGCTCGTGTTCGGCGCCGTGCACGACGACGCCGGAACCTGGATGCCATGGCTGCGCCGCTATGGGTCGGACGGCACGCTGGTGTGGGAGCGGATCCATCACGGCGGCGCGACGCGAAAGGTCCACGCCGCGACCGTCGACGAACAAGGGGTGGTCTGGGTCGCGGGCGCCCTCGAAGAGCTGCCGCAACGCGACGGATGGTTGGCGCGCATCGACGCACGCTCGGGGGAGATCGTGGAGGAGCTTCGCGTCGATCACCCGGACGCGATCGAGATCATGGCCCTCGTGAAGGAAGGCACCGGCCCCCAAAGCAGGTTCTTGGTCGCGGGACGCCGGCGAGAAGAGGTCTTCAACGACGTGTGGGTGGCCGAGCTCGACCGCACAGGCGCGGTAGTGTGGGAGCACGCGATCGATGGCGGCGTCGACGGAGACGATGAGGTCGCGGGCCTCGTGGTGGGGGCGGAGGACGCGATCTACGTGGCCGCGACGGTCCAGACGCGCAAGTGGGCGCCCGATCGCATCGCGGATTTCGACATCTGGCTGGGGCGGATCGATCGGGGCAGGGGCCTGGCGTGGAGCCGCACGCACGGCAGTCCCGATGCCGCCTACGACGCGGCTCGCGGCGTGGGTGTCGACGACCAGGGACGACCCATCGTCTGGGGCGTGCTGCAGACGCAGCCGCTGCTGGCCTCGACGGCGTTCGACCGCGATGCGTGGATCGCTGGCCACGACGCCCGGGGGGAGCGCTTGTGGAGCCGCACCCTCGACGGACCCGCCCGCCTGATCGACGAAGCGAACGCGGTCGTGGCCGCCGACCAGGCGCTGCTGATCGGGGGCGCGACGAGCCCGGGCTTGGAGGGGCTCAACGCCTGGATCGCGGCCTTGCCTGCGCCCAACGGCGGAGAGCGCGAGGTGCAGATCGAGCGGCCCGACCCTCCGGCGGCACCCGTGCATCACGGCGGTGACGGATGCGTGGTCGCGGACGCCGAGTCGATGGGCGACGCTCCGGCGCAGCGGCATCGCGCCACCTTGTACCTCGCGTTCGAGGGCGGCGACCTGCGGCCGGGCGATCGTGGACCGCTGGGCGAGGTGAGCTGCCTGGAGGGACACGTGCGGTACCCGGCCTACTCGGGCACGGCGCAGGACGTCGAGGCAGTGGGTGCGATCGTCAAGGCCGCACTGGCGCCCTACGGCGTGCGGGTCGTGTGGGGAGAGCGGCCGCCGGTCCACCTGCCCTACACGACCGTGATCGTCGGGGGGGCGCCCGAGCAACTGGGGTTGTCCAAGGCCACGCGCGGATACACCTGCCTCGTCGATTGCGGCGACCGGGATCCTCGAGACGTGGCGTTTGCGTTCTACGCCGAGGAGACCAACGCCATGGCGTCGAGCATCATCCACGAGGCGGGTCACACCTGGGGGCTCGATCATGTGCTCGACGGTGATTCGTACATGTATCCGTACTCTGGACCCGGCGAGGGTTCGTGGAGAGACGCATGTATGCCGCTGACCGACGCGACGAGCCCGCCGCGCTGCACGGCGACGCACGAGCAGTTCTGCGGCGAGGGTTCGGTCGCACAAAACAGCCACGCCGAGCTGCTGGCGATGTTCGGGCCCGATGCACCCGATACCACACCGCCCGTCGTGGAGCTCGTGGCGCCCGACGACGGGTCGACCGTGGAGCCCGGCACGCCCGTCGAGATCGTGGCACGGGTGGAGGACGACCACGGGGGCGTGGGCTGGAAGTTCGTGGTGCCCGAGCTCGGATGGGAGTACGTCGCCTTCGACGGTGAAACGCACCTGCTGCTCGACTTGCCCGAAGGTGATTTCACGATCGAGGTGCACGCGATCGATCACCACGGCAACGAGACGATCGCCTCTCGAGCCGTCTTCGTCCGCACCGACGGCTGGACGCCCGGGACCCCGCTCGACGACGACGCCGGCCCGGCCACCCACCCCGATCCGGAGGCGCAGACCGCCGGATGCCGGGCCGGCACCCGTCGTCGCGCGGGAGAGCTCGGGTCCCTCCTCCTCCTGTGCGCAGCGGCGCTGCTCCGACGCCTGCGCGAGCGCTTCGCCCGGCGGTGACGCTGGTGCACGCCGGCGTGTCGGCCCCGTTCGGATCGGTCTTGCGGGGCGCTCGGGTTGCGCTTTGAAGTGAAGGCGACGGCCGCTATGGTTCGTGGGTGCGCGGGGTTGCGGTGGCAGCCGTTCTCGTCGGGGGGATGGCGGTGGCGGGCTGCCAGGGAGGCGATCCGGTGCCCGTTGTGGTGTCGGACCCGTCGCCTGCCGAGGAGGCGAAGAGCGTCGAGGTGCGGGTGCCCAAGTTCGATGTCGGGGCCGCCCCGATGCTTGCCGCGCCGCCGGAGGGCTTCGTCGATCTCGCGACCGTGGCGCCGACCGTTCGGTTGGAGATTCGGTATGCGAGCGAGGACAACTTCACCGGGGCGCCGTTGCCCGGGTATGCGCCCGATACCGCCTGGCTCACTGCCGATGCCGCTCGAGCGCTCGCCCGCGTGCAGGCCGATCTCGAGGCGCAGGGGTTGGGCCTTTTGGTATACGACGCTTATCGGCCTCTGCGCGCGACTCGGGCCATGGTGCGATGGGCCGAGACCCACGATCGCGTCGACCTCCTCGACGACGGCTACGTGGCCCGCAAGAGCAACCACAACCGCGGCAACACCGTGGATCTCACCCTCGTCGAGCTCGGCTCGGGCGCACCGCTCGACATGGCCACGCCTTGGGACACCTTCAGCGAAGCGAGCCACTACGCCGCGGCGACCGGGTCCGCGATGAAGAACCGCCGCCGGCTTCGCGAAGCCATGCAGGCGCACGGCTTCGTTCCCTATGAAAGGGAGTGGTGGCACTTCACCTTCGCGAGCACCCCCGAGCCTCCGCCGCTCGACGTTCCGTACCAGGAACCGCCTCCCGAGGGTGGTACGCCCGTCCCATGATCGGGACGACGGGGAGATGCTCCGGGTCGCGACATCACGGCGCCGGGCGCGGTCGCGACCCTGCGTTCCCTCGACCGGGGACCCCGGGTCCGCGGCGGCGAGCCGCGGTGCTTGCAGGGGTCGTCGTCTCGGGCGACCGTCTCCCGCGCGATGACGGACGTCGAGACGAGCGTGGTGCTCCCGACCCGAAACGAGGCGGACAGCATCGCGGACGTCGTCGCGGGGTGTCGGGCGCATACGCCCGACGCCACGGAGATCCTGGTGGTCGACGACGGATCGCAGGACCGGACGGCGGAGCGGGCGAGCCGGGCCGGGGCCACGGTGATCCGGATCGCGACCAGCCGCGGCAAGGGGCACGCTGTGAAGACGGGATTGCAGGCCGCGCGCGGCTCGGTCGTGGTGTTGATGGACGCCGATGGTCAGGACGATCCCGCGGACATCCCCCGGTTGCTCGAGGCGCTCGGCCCGGGGGTGGCCATGGTGATCGGATCGCGGTTCGCGGGGACGTTCGAGCCCGGATCGATCACGAGCCTGCACTGGTGGGGAAACCGGGGTCTGACCGCGCTCGTCAACGCGCTGTACGGCACGTCGCTCAGCGACACCCAGGCGGGCTTCAAGTGCATCCGCCGTCGGTGGATCCGTCTCGACGAGCTGCGGTCCGACGGCTACGACATCGAGGTCGAGCTGCTGCTGAACGTGCTCGTGCGCGGCGGGGCCATTGAGGAGGTCCCCGTGAAGCGAAAGCGGCGCGATCACGGCGCGTCGGGTCTTCGCACGGTTCGCGACGGCGTGCGGATCCTGGGCCGGATCCTCGACGGATATCGTCGACATCGCATCGCGTAGACCTCTACCTGTCGGGTCGAGCCGTCGGCGGCAGGCGGGTTTCGTGCGCCCGAGAAGGCAACGTACCCGAGGCGATGATGTCGGGTATACTGATGACGTGGGCGCCCTCGTCATCGCGCTGTGCATCATCGCGTTGTCGGCGGTGAAGGTCCCGGTGGTGGTGTGGGTCGAGCGCGCAGCGGGGGGGCGGCGGTGGCGACCACCGCCTCCACGGCCGGCCCACGGGTTCGATCACCTGCCGGACACGCTGGTGGAGCTCGGACGCTGCACGCTGGAGATCCGCAGCCGGATCGCTTCGCTCGAGTCGGTCAGTGCGGAGTTTCGACGGAGCCTCCCCTTCCTCGATCTCTTCTTCGCGCCGGCGGTGGCCAACCTGCGCCTCGGCCGAGCTCGTTGGGTTCGCCAGGCCCGGGAGAGCTACGAGATCGCAGTGCACGAGCTCGGCGCGAGCCTGGCAGCGTGGTTCGATCTGTACGAGGAGGCGAGGATGGATGGGCGAAGGCTCCCCTGCGCGCTGGTCGGTGCCGCTCAGGCGATCGGGATGGCCCTCGAGGACCCGAGGCTGGTCCCGCAGACGGCCGCCCAGGCCTTCCGGATCCGCTTCTCGGAGAGCCCGGACGTGGATCGTCGCGACGCCGCCCTGCGGGAGATCGATCGGCGCCTCGCCGACGCCGAGGACTCCTTGCGGCACGGCGGCCCCTGGATCTACCGCTGACGGGCCACAATGGCGATCTGGTCGGGCGTGAAGACGCCGCGCTCGGTGATGATCGCCGTGACGAGGGGTGCCGGCGTCACGTCGAACGCAGGGTTGCGGACGCCGACCCCCGAGGGCGTCAGCACGCGGCCGCCGTGGGTGCGGACCTCGTCGGGGTGTCGCTGCTCGATGGGGATGTCGGCGCCGGTGGGCAACGAGGGATCGATCGTGGTCCAGGGAGCCGCCACATAGAAGGGGATCTGGTGATGACGGCACAAGACGGCGACGGTGTACGTCCCGATCTTGTTGGCAACGTCGCCGTTGTTGCTGATTCGATCGGCACCGACGATGGCCGCCTGGATCTCGCCTTGGGCCATGAGGGCGCCGGCCATGTTGTCGGCGATGACCTCCACCGGGATGTGGTCGCGCGCCAGCTCCCAGGCGGTGAGGCGGGCCCCTTGCAGCACGGGGCGGGTCTCGTCGGCGAAGACGCGAAAGCGCTTGCCGAGCGCCCAGGCGCGGCGGATCACGCCCAGGGCGGTGCCGTAGCCCGCCGTGGCGAGCGCGCCGGCGTTGCAGTGGGTGAGCACGCCGCCCGCGTCGGGCAAGAGGGGCGCGCCGTGCTCGGCCATCGCCAGGCACGCGCGGAGATCGGCGTCGGCGTGGGCGCGGGCGACCTGCAAAAGAAGCGCGCGAAGATCGTCGGTCGTGGCGTCGGGTGACGCTGCGAGGGTCGCGTCGCGGAGCTCCCCGAGGGCCACGAAGAGGTTGTGTGCGGTCGGACGCGTCGACGCCAAGCGATCGAGCGCACGGTCGAGCGCGGCGCGAAAGGCCTTTGGTTCGTCCGGGAACCCTGCCGCGGCCACGGCCAGGCCCAAAGCGGCGACGCACGCAATCGCCGGGGCGCCACGCACGACGAGGTCTTCGATCGCCCCCGCCACCGATTCGACGTCGCGCAGCTCGACCCAGTGCTCGTCGGTGGGCAGACGGCGCTGATCGAGCACGTACAGGCACCGCGCGTCATCGGACAGGCGGAACGGACGAACGCCCACGGAGCTCACCGACCGAGGATACGCACGCACGCCGCCGGATTCCACGTTCGCGGACCATGGGGAGCCGGCCGTTGATCGGGGTCGAGAACCGAACGAGAATCGCCGCCCATGCCGAACGCCGACCTCTCCGACCTTCTCGCGACCCTCGATCGCATCGCCGACGACGTCATCGCTCCTGCCGCCGTGCAGGTGGACGCCGAAGGGCAATTTCCACAGGTGTCCGTCGATGCGCTCCGCGAGGCGGGGTTGCTGGGGCTTTTGAGCGCCACGGAGGTGGGCGGCATGGGCAAGGGGCACCGCGAGGCTGCGCTGGTGGTCGAACGCGTGGCTCGAGCGTGCGGATCGACGGCGATGGTGCTGTGCATGCACTACTGCGGGACGGCCGTGCTCGAGAAGTACGGGCCGGTGGACGTGCGCACGGACGCCGCCTCGGGCAAGCTCCTGAGCACGCTGGCCTTCTCGGAGGCGGGTTCGCGCAGCCACTTTTGGGCGCCGGTGAGCACCGCGCGACGCGATGCCAATGGCATTCGGCTGGACGCCAAGAAGAGCTGGGTGACCTCCGCCAACCATGCGACCGCATACGTGTGGTCGAGCCGCCCCGTGGACGCGGAGGGGCTCAGCACGATCTGGCTGGTGCCCCGCGATGCCGACGGGGTGAAGACGGTCGCGCCGTTCGACGGGCTCGGGCTGCGGGGCAACGACTCGGCCCCGGTCGCGGCCGATGGCGTGGTCGTGCCGGAGACGAACCGTCTGGGAGAGGACGGCGGTGGGTTCGCCGTGATGATGGAGGTCGTGCTGCCGCTGTTCAACGTCCTCAACGCCGCGGTGTCGGTGGGGTTCATGAAGGCGGCATGCCAGCGAACGGTCGCCCACGTCAGCGGCACCACCTTCCAGCATCTCGGCTCGCCGCTGCGCGAGCTGCCCACGATTCGCAACTACGTGGCGCGCATGCAGATCAAGACCGACATGGTCAGCACGCTCTTGTCCGATACGGTGGCCGCGCTGGAGAGCGGACGTGCCGACGCGATGCTGCGGGTGCTGGAGAGCAAGGCGGCCGCAGGGGAGACCGCCACCGAAGTCCTCGATCTCGCCATGCGGGTCTGTGGAGGCGCAGCGTTCCGCAAGGACGTGGGCGTCGAGCGATACTTCCGCGATGCGCGGGCAGCCGGCGTGATGGCGCCGACCACCGACGTGCTCTACGACTTCATCGGCAAGGCCGTGACCGGCATGGATCTGTTCTGAGGACGAACGAGGAGCATCGACGATGAGCAACGACACCCTGTTGATGGGCGCGGTGGCGTACGACCCCAAGGTCGTCACCATCTGGGAGGGTTTCCGGGCGTGGTTCGCGACGCGCGGCCTCGATTTCGACTTCGTCCTGTACTCCAACTACGAGCGACAGGTGCAGGCACACCTCGCGGGGCACGTTCACGTGGCCTGGAACTCGCCGCTGGCGTGGATCCAGGCGGAGCGGGCGGCCAAGGCCGCGGGGCGAACGGCCGAGGCCATCGCGATGCGAGACACCGATTGCGACCTCACCTCGGTGATCGTGGTGCGCGAGGACTCCCCGATCCGGAGCATCGACGATCTGAAGGGGCGCAAGATCGGGTTCGGAGCGCCCGACTCGCCCCAGGCCACGCTCATCCCCCAGGAGGTCCTGGCCGCGCATGGCCTGCTTCCGAATCGCGACTACGAGGGCAAGACCTTCGACGTGCTGGTCGGCAAGCACGGTGATCACATCGGTGGGGAACGCGACGCTGCACAGGCGTTGATGCGGCAGGAGATCGACGCGGCGTGCATGATCGACGGCAACCACCTGCTGTTCGGATCCGAGGGGACCCTGCCGGCCGGGAGCACGCGGATCTTGGTGCAGACGCCCCCCTACGACCACTGCAACTTCACGGTGCTCGACGACGAGCCGCGACAGTTGGTCGGGAAGTTTCGCGAGCTGCTGCTTTCGATGTCCTACGACGACCCGGACGTGCGTCCGCTCCTGGACCTCGAGGGCCTCAAGGCGTGGAAGCCGGGGCGAACGAACGGATATGCGCTGCTCGAGCGGGCCGTCGATCGGTTCGGTACCATCGACGCATTCGTGGCGAGCCTGGGCTCGGCCGGTACCTGACGAGAGCGCAGGAACGCGATGGAATCGGCGGCGACGGTGCGCCACGGCGGGGTCCTCGAGCTCGGGGAGCTCGGCTTCGACCGTGGGGCGCACGTCCTGCTCAAACGCGCGCTGCGATCCATCGCCGTCGGTGCGACGCTGCGCGTGCGAGGGCGAAGCCCCCCACTGGGCGTGCACCTGCGCGCGTGGTGCCGGGCGCAGGGCCACGCGATCGCGCAGCTGGAGACGGGGCCGGAGGGGACCACCGCCGAGATCGTGCGCGGTAGCGCGGAGGCGGGGCGGTGGAAGGACGCCGAGCGGGCCGGGCACGCCGACCCGAAGGCGCCCGGCGCCGTGGTGAACGAGCCGTCCCCCCGCTGGGGATTGGCGGCACGCGGCGCGAAGGTCGAGGTGAGCTCGCCGGCGTTTCGGTTCGCCTGGGCGAACAAGGACCCGCTGTGGGCCGACGAGGCGGGGCAGATCTACGCCCAAGCCGCCGCCAACCAGTGGGATCCGGAAACCGCGATCCCCTGGGACGCCCCGATCGGCCACCCCGAAGAGATCGAGGACGCCGTCGTGCAGGTGATGACGTACCTGATCGAGAACGAGACCGCCGCGCTGATCGTGCCCGCGCGCTTCCTCGGTCAGGTGCACCCGCACTTTCGCGAGGTGATGCAGGTGCTGGCGATCCAGGCGGCCGACGAGGCCAGGCACATCGAGGTCTTCACACGTCGCGCGCTCTTGCGGCGCACCGAGCTGGGCCTTTCGACGGCCGGCGGCCAGGCCTCGCTCAAGACCTTGCTCGACGAGCCCGACTTCGCGCTGGCGTCGTTTCTGTTGTCGGTGCTCGGGGAGGGCAGCTTCCTCTCGCTGCTTTGGTTTCTGCACACGCACGCGCCCGACCCCGTGACGCGGGAGGTGGCCCGGCTCGCCGCGCAAGACGAGGCGCGCCACGTCGCGTTCGGATTGGCCCATCTGCGTCGCCACCTCGAGCACGACCCGGGCCTGCGCGGGCAGCTCGCGCTGGCCGTCGAACGCCGACACGAACAGCTTCGCCACACGGCGGGGCTCAACGAGGAGGTGTTCGACGCGCTGGTGCTTCTGGCCGCGGGATCGTTCGAGCCTCAGAGCATCGCCCGCGGTTGGGACGCCGTGCAGCTCCTCGAGCGCGACATGGACGACGGTCGTCAAAGAAGGTTGCGCCGCCTGGGATTCGGGCCCGACGAGGCCCAGAGCCTGTCGAAGCTGCACACGCGCAACTTCATGTGAAGCCGCGCGTGACGGGGCCGACGATGCGAGTGGGACGCCGGACGACGGTCTGTTAGCTTTGCGCGGGCTGGCGGTCCGAAGGGGGACCGCGGCGGCGGTCTTCATGGCGCGGCGGATCAAGATCCTGTCCGACTTCGACGGGGTGTGGACCAACCAACGCTTCGAGGCCGCGGACCTGCTTCGGCACCTGGTAGAGCAGCTCGCCGCGCTGACCGGGCAGGGCGTCGCCAGCGTGAGAAACGACGTGGACCGGTTCACCGACGCGATGAGATCGGCCCCCCACGAGCACGGCTGGGCGCCCGACGGCCGGATATCGGCGTACGTCGACGAAGACCCGCTGTGCGAGAGCTCGGCGCTGTGTCGGTTTCTCGAGCTGTCGGACCTGCCGCGCGCACAGGCCTATCGCCGCGCGGTGCTCGGCGCCTACGAGAGCCTCGCGGCGTTCTCCGAGGTGTGCTTTCGCGAGGCGACCGAGGCGTTTCGAAGGATGCATCCGCCCAGCATCGTGCCCCGAGCGCGGGAGCACATGCTCGCGATCCTGGAGGTCGGTGCGGACGTCGTGGTCGTCTCGAACTCGGACGCCGACAAGCTCGCCACGTGGCTGCGCGCCGCGGGGATCGACGCCGGCGAGGGCGAGGGACACCGCGTGCGGCTGCGGGGCGCCGCGGCCAAGTGGTACCTCGGACCCACCGACGAGGCGATCGAGGTCGGAGGACGTCGGGTGCACGTGGATCGACCGCGCTACCGCGCGGCGATCGAGGCCGAGCGTCCGGATCTGATCATCGGCGACGTGTTCTCGCTGGATCTGGCGCTGCCGCACGTGATGCGCCGTGCGTCGCATCCGTGCGCGCCCTTTCGTTTGGCACTGCGTCGCCACGAACACACCCCCGCGTGGGTGCTCGCCGATCGAGCCGGCGGCGCGATCGATCATGTCGTGGACGGCGTGCAGGAGCTCCCGGCGCTCGTCGCCGCGCTGCGACGAGAGTGAGTGAGGACGTCTTGCCCGCGTGGCTCGAGAAGGCTCTGCCGATCCTGATCCTGCTCGCCGTGATCGGCTTCGTGGTGCTGCGGCTGCCGAGGATCGACGTCGGACACACGTCGACCTTTCGCCGCCGGAGGTTGCTCAACTGGTTGCCGGTAGGGCTGCTGTACGCGTTCTTGTACATGGGCCGCTACAACCTGACGGTCGCCAAGGGGGTGTTCGAGCGCATGCCGGGACCCGGCGGTGAGCCGTTGATGACGAACACCGACTTCGGCGTCATCTTCGGGATCGGTACCGCGATCTACGGGGTCTCGTTCGTCGTGAACGGGCCCCTCACCGACCGCATCGGCGGCAAGCGGGCGCTTTTGCTCGGCGGGGGAGGAACCATCGCCTCGAACCTGGCCATGGGGCTCGTCGCGGCGCTGGGGTACACCGGCGATCTGGTGGCGGTGTACTCGATCCTGTACGGCGCGAACATGTACTTCCAGAGCTTCGGCGCCGTCTCCATCGTGAAGATCAACGCGCCGTGGTTTCACGTGCGGGAGCGCGGGGTGTTCGGGGCGATCTTCGGGATCTTGATCTCCCTGGGGATCTACTTCGCGTTCGATGTGGGCGACATGATCGTCTCGGCTGCGCCCGTGCACTGGGTTTTCTTCGTCCCCGCGCTCCTGCTCGGCGCGTGCTTCTTGGTGGTGATGATCGTCGCGCGCGACACTCCGGGGCAAGTCGGGCTGGTGGATTTCGACACCGCGGACGCGTCGTCCGGCGACGAAGGTCCGCCGCTGCGCGTGGTGGCGGTGTTCAAGAAGATGCTCGGCAACCCGGTCATCATGACGATCGCCTGCATCGAGTTCTGCAGCGGCTTTCTGCGCCAGGCGATCATGCAGTGGTATCGGACGTACGCGCGGTCGATCGGGCAAGACGCCACCTTCGTGTACGAGAACTGGGGCATGCTCCTTTGCTGCGCGGGGATCTCGGGGGGCGTGTTTGCGGGGTTCGTCTCCGATCACGCGTTCGGGTCTCGGCGAGGCCCGGTGGCCGCGCTGTTGTACGCGATGATGCTGGTGGGCGCGGTCGTCGGGGTGTACCTCTTGGGCCACCCGCTCATCGGACCCCTCGTCGTGTTCATGTCGATGTGCGTGATTGGGGTGCACGGTATGCTCTCGGGCACCGCGAGCATGGACTTCGGTGGGCGAAAGAACGCCGGTGTCGCGGTGGGCATCATCGACGGCTTCGTCTACGCCGGAACCGCCGCGATGTCTTTCACCTATGCCGCGCTCCTGCCCGAAGGAGAGGCGCGGGCCGTGGTGGACGACTGGATCGCCTGGCCGGTGGCCATGGTCCCGGTGGCCACCGTCGGCCTGGTGCTCGCGCTGCGGGTTCGAAACGCCAGACCGACCGCCGAACGGCCACCCGCCTGACGCTGCGAGTCGTTCCGCTCCGGGAGATGCGCGAGTGATCCCTCGGTGGTAGACGGCGAGTGAGTCGAAGCCTAGAGTGATCGATGCGATGATGCGGGGGATCGGACGTGTCGCGACGACGTTGGGGGTACTCACGGTCGCAGCGTGTGGAGGGCGGAGCACCGGGCCGGGCGTGGGCGGGACGGATTCGGCCGCCGGTACGGATGGCGGTCCGACCGAGAGTGACGGCGACGGCGGCGAGACCAGCGGGGCGGGATCCGGCTCGGGACCCGATCTCCCCGAAAGCCACGCCACCGTGGTTCACAGCTTCGGGACGGTGACGCTGGCCCCCCACCAGGAGCTGCAGCCCTGCATCCAATGGACGGTGGGGAACGAGAAGGCGATCTACGTCAATCGCGTCACGCTCGCGAACGACGGCGCGTTCCACCACAGCAACTGGTTCGTGGTTCCCGAGAGCTATGCCGAGGGCGAGGACGGCTTTTTCGACTGCAGCGCGCGTCAGTTCAACGAAGTCACCGCCGCGTTGGCCGGGACGGTCTTGACGGCCCAGTCCACGCAATCGCGCTTCGAGACGATGCAGCTCCCCGAAGGGATCGTGGTGAAGGTGCCGCCCAGGCACAAGATCGTCGCGGGGGGCCATCTGCTCAACCTCTCCAGCGCCCAGTACGAGAGCGAGCTGCGGATGGAGCTGGAGATCATCCATCCCAACCTCGTGCAGGTGGTGACGGCACCACTCAGGCTCAGCTACATCGATCTCGAAATTCTTCCCCAGTCGGAGGTTCGTTTTCGAGGGCACTGCAACGCCGCGACCCTGTACGAGGGATCGACCGGAAATCCGTTCGACCTGAAGCTCTACTACGTGCTGCCGCACTACCACTATCTGGGGAACTATTTCGACCTCTCGATCCTGGGGGGCCCGCGCGATGAGGAGAGCATCTTTCGGCTCCAGGGGTTCAACGCCGACGCGAATGGGAGGTCGTTCGATCCGCCGATCGACTTCACCGGTGCGCAGGGCTTCACCTTCACGTGTGGCTACGACAACTGGCGCAACGTCCAGGTGGGCTGGGGGATCGGCGATCAGGAGATGTGTGTGATGCTGGGGCTGGCCGACTCGGCCCTGTTGATGGATGGTTCCGTCGCCGACGGCGATTTCGTCGACCAGGAAGACGGCATCCCGATTCACCAGGGGGACTGCACGATGCTGGGTCTGCCCAAGAACGAGGCGCAGAGCATGCCCACCCCCGAGGAGATCGAGGGCGAGATGTACGTGCCCGAAAGCGACGTGGAGGGGCTGCCGGTCGTCGACGACTGCGCCGACACACCGGCGGACGCCGACCAACAGCTCGCCCCCACCCTGTCGAGCATTCGCGACACGCTGTTTGCATCGAGTTGTCAGTTTTCCTCCTGTCACGCCGGAGCCAACGCGGTGGCGGGCCTCGATCTGCGCGCCGAGGATCTGCACGCGGAGCTCCTGGGGCACCAGATGCAGCTCACCGAGACCGACCTGAACCTCGTCGAGCCGGGAGACCCCGAGGCGAGCTGGCTGTACCGCGCCATCGCCAAGTGCGACCCGGCAGGCGACGGAACCGAGCCCCACATGCCACTCAACGCCCCGGAGCTGGTCGACCCGCGCATGGTCGCGATGGTCCGCGAATGGATCGCCGCCGGCGCCCTCGACAACTGAAGACGGATCCTTTCCGAAGGTCGTTTTCCGGCGGTGCCTTTCCGACGGGGCGGATCCTTTCCGACGGGGCGGATCCTTTCCGACGGGGCGGATCCTTTCCGACGGGGGGGACGGATCCTTTCCGAAGGTCGTTTTCCGGCGGTGCCTTTCCGGGCGGATCCTTTCCGCGGTGGGCGGATCCTTTCCGAAGGTCGTTTTCCGGGGCGGAGGCGGATCCTTTCCGAAGGTCGTCGCTGGGGGCTCCTTTCCGAAGGTCGTTTTTCGTGCAACAGAGGCGGTCGTCTGGTCGGGGGACGGATCCTTTCCGAAGGTGGGACGGATCCTTTCCGAAGGTCGTTTTCCGGCGGTGCCTTTCCGGGCGGATCCT
>CAZYSW010000028.1:1085-21720 GCA_964650105.1 uncultured Nannocystaceae bacterium | reverse complement strand
AGCACCAGCGCGGCGTCGAGCTGCAGCACGTGGCGTTCGACCGGGGGCCCGGCGCGGACGTCGAGGGTACGGACCGCCCCCTCCGCGTCGGCCACCACGACCCGCCCGCGCGGGGGATCGATCGACAACGAAACGGGGGCGACCGCGAGGGAGAACGCTCGAGCCTCGGAGAAGCGCCCACCCGGAACGCCGTGCAGCACCGACACCGCGAACGGATGCTCGGTGGCGACGACCACGTCGACCAGGCCGTCCGCATCGACGTCGCCGGTCTCCAAGCCGACGACCTCGCCCTGCACCGGCCAAGTCGTCGGATCCGCGAACGTGCCGTCGCCCGTCCCCGTGCGCACCTCGAAGCTCGCACGCCCGGACCCGATCGCGAGCAGGTCGAGCACGTCGTCGCCGTCGACGTCCGCCAGGCGCGGAGCGATCGAGCCGTCGCCGATCGTTTGCGAGGCCTGCGGAGCGAAACACACCTCCCCGAGCTGGGCCAGCCCATCTCCACAACGTCCGCAGATGCGGTGCCGACACGCCTGGCCCGGCCCGCAATCGGCCGACGTCTCGCAGACCTTGCCCAGCGTGCCGTCGCCCGTGAAGCACCCCGCGGCCGCGCACGCGACCAGGACGACGCCTTTCGTGCTTTGTCGCCTCATGTCCACCCCAGGCGCGCCAGCATGGCCACGACGGCGACCTCGACGCGGAGAATGCGTGGCCCGAGGTGCACGGCCTCCAACCCGGCCGCACGGAGCCGATCGAGCTCGTCGAGGACGAACCCGCCTTCGGGGCCCACGGCCATGACGACGGGAGCGTGCACGTCGGTGGGACAGATCGTCGTCGCCTGCGGATCGGCGACCAGCCCCCGAGCGCCGTGCAAGAGCGACGGGAGCTCGTCGTGCACGAAGGGGGCGAAGCGCCGGCGGAGCTCGACGCGGGGCAGCCGCGTGTGTCCGCCTTGCTCGAGCCCCAGGCGAAGCTGCGCGCCGACGCTCTGGGGACGCAGCGAGGGGGTGTGCCAGTAGCTCTTGTCGACCCGCGCGGTGTGCAACAACACGATGGACTGGACGGCCATGGAGGCCAGGTGTGCCAAGAGTCGGCGCAAGACGGGGGGGCGCGGCAACGCCAGCACCACGATCCGTGGAATCACCGGCGCCGGCGGGACGTCGAGCGTGCACGCGAGATCGTAGCCGCGCTCGTCCTCGCCGACGATGATGGCGACCCCGGTCGGTCCGTCGACCACCCCGGCGCGCAGCGTGTCGCCGGGGTGCTTGCGCAGCACCGAGCGAACGTGGTCGGCCTGACGGCCCTCGATGCGGGCGTGCCCCTCCTCGTCGACGGCATCGGGCTCGAGGAGGAGGAGGTTCATCGCTCAGAAGAACTCACCGGTCACGACGATGTAGGCGAGGATCCCCAGCACCGCCGCCGGGCACACGAAGCGAACGAGCACGCCCCACGACGAGGCCAGCGGAAGCTCACCGATCTCCGCGATCGCCTTTTTGTGTCCCCACACCCACCCCACGAAGATCGAGATGAGGAACGCACCGATGCTCAACGAGAAATTCCCCCACAGGATACTCTGGACGTCCAGAAACCCCTTGCCCGCCACGAAGTCGGTGAGCACCGACGACGCGCCCTGCGACAGGGCGGAGGGGACGGCCAGCAAGAAGCAGCCCAGGGTCACGGTCCAGACCGCCTTTTCCCGGGCCCACCGCCGTTCGTCCACGAAGTAGGCCACGACGACCTCCAACAGGCTGATGGTGGACGTGAGCGCCGCGATGCCGAGCAGGGCGTAGAACGCCACGGCGAACAGCGTGCCCGCGGGAAGCTGGTCGAAGATGGTGGGCAGGACGACGAAGACCAGGCCCGGTCCCCCTGCGGGATCGCCCCCCACCGAGAACAGCGCGGGGAAGATGATGAGCCCGCCCAAGAGCGCGACCAGGGTGTCGGAGAAGCCCACCGCGATGCCCGCGATCGCGAGCTTCTCGCGCTTTTGCAGGTACGACCCGTAGGTGATCATCGCGCCCATGCCCAACGAGAGGCTGAAGAGCGCCTGGCCGAGCGCGTTCAGCATCACCTTGGGCGTGAGCTTGGAGAAGTCCGGCGAGAACAGGAACTCGATCCCACCGCCCGCGTTCGGCAGGGTCATCGAACGACCCGCGAGCAGGACCAAGATGACGAGGAAGGCGGGCATCAGGATCTTGGCGGCCCGCTCGATGCCCCCGCTCACCCCGCCCCGCACCACCAGCGCGGTCAAAACGAGGAAGCCCGCCGTCATGAGCGTCGTCTCGGTCGGGTCGGCGATGAGCCGAGTGAACAACTCGCCGCTTTGCTCGCTGGTCATGCCGTCGGCGAACGTGCCGCTGGCGGCCCGTCCGAGGTACGAGAGGGTCCAGCCGGCCACGACGCTGTAGAAGGCCAGGATTCCGAACCCGGTCGCCACGCCCAGCCCTCCGACCCACGGCCACGCGGACGCGGGGAGCACGGCCTTGAAGGCGCCCACCGGGTTGCTCCGGGTGTGTCGGCCCAGGGCGAGTTCGGCCAGGAGCACCGGGATGCCGATCAGGGCCACGCACAGCAGATAGAACAGGACGAAGGCTCCGCCGCCGCTTTCTCCGGCCGTGTAGGGGAACCGCCAGATGTTGCCCAGGCCGATCGCCGATCCGGCCGCCGCAAAGATGAATCCGAGTCGCGAGCCGAACGCACCGCGATCGCTCGAGTCGTCGTTCCCGTGAAGCGTCACTTGCGCACGGACTTTATTCCAGTTTTCCCGAGGTGAGCAAGGACCACGCCTCCGAACGCCGCCACGCACAGCCAGCGCAAGAGCCAGCCGAAGCGCGCGAACACGGTCGGTCGAGCCTCGGTGTTGCGGGGCAGCTTCACGTCGACGACCAGGCGCTCGGGCGGGACCGGCCGCTCGAGGGTGGGCGCTCGGACGGGGAGCGCGGCCTGCAAGCGCCCGGCGTGATCCACCACCGAGCTGGCCCCCGCCGCGACGCTGCGCAGCATCGGGATCCGGTGCTCGACGCTGCGAAACTGGGCGAGCGCCAGGTGCTCCCACGGTTCGGCGGTGTCGCCGAACCACGTGTCGATGGTGACGTTGACGAAAACCTCGAGGCCCCCCGCCTGCGCGGCCACCTCGCGCGCGAACTCGGGGAAGATGTCCTCGTAGCAGATGAGCGGCCCGGCGGCGATGGGCGCCGGGGCGGGCTCACCCGGTCGCGGACGCGGCTCGAGGACGAAACGCGCCGGGCCGTCACCGGCGTTGTTGTGGGACATCGCGGGGATCAGGCTGCGCGCCCAGTCCGGATCGACGATGGGGATGTACTCGCCGAACGGAACGAGATTGACCTTGTCGAACGTACCGGTGACACGACCGTCGGAGGCCAGCGCCGCCACCGTGTTGTACTCGTAGGGATCGGGCGGATCTCTGGTGGCGAGGCCGAAGATGGTGGGCGCGTCGTGATGATAGAGGACTTTGCGGGCGGAATCGGAGAAGTCCCGCTCCAGCGGCCGTCTCGCCACGTAGGGGTACGCGCCGGCCTCGGGCCAGACGATGATCTGCGCACCCTCGTCCTGGGCCCGCCGTGATTGCTGGCGCAGGCGATTCATCTTGTCGTAGCCGCGGCGGTCGAGCAGAGGCGTGTTGGGCTGGACGATTCCGAAGCGCACGACCGGCGCGTCCTCGGCCGCGGCATCGAGCGCGGCGATCCGCCACGTGCCGAGCCCGAACGAGACGGCCGGGATGGCCAGAGCGACGACGATTCGCGCCTGGTGGCTGCGGCGCCCGGCGTCGAGGATCCCGTCGGCGAGCAGCACTCCCGCCAAGACGACCTGCGCCTCGACCAGCGCGACGCCGCCGAGCTCGGCCGCTTGCATCCACGCGGGCTCGAGCGCGAAGCCGATGGCGACGGTGTACGGGAACAACGAGGGCCAGATCGCCGCCAGGGCCACCCAGGCGACGACGGGCCAGACCGTCCTCGCGACGCCCTCGGACGGACCGCGACGCACCGCGACCACCCACACCCCGAAGGGGAGCGCCGTCCAGGCGCTGAACACGAACAACCCGAAGAACGCCAACCACGGGGGGAACCCCCCGAAGCGCTCCAGGGTCTCGGCGATCCAGGGGAAACCGACCAGACCGGCACACAGCCCCCCGATCCAGCCCAGCGCGAAGGTGCCGCGTAGGCGACCTCGATGGACGCGGGCCACCAGCGTCAACGGCAGAAAGCCGAGCCAGACCAGGACCGGCGCGCCGTCGGGCGGAGTGCCCAGCGCCATGACCAACGTCCCGGTGAAGGCGATCGCGGCCAGAGGCCAGAAGCCGGCGTTGCGCAGCCACCGCTCCACGCGGGTCTCTTAGCACGGATCGCCCGCCGCGGTGACGGGCATCGGGCTCGACGCGTTCGCCCCCTGCAGGGCTTCCGACCGCGGATGCGGCGTCCCAGGCCGGCCACGAGCGTGTCCCGTGACGCGTCGAGCACCGCGAACCGCAGCGGGGATCGAAAGGAACGTCGATCGGGCGCCGAACCGGGGGAGTGTCGGATCAGAGGTCGCGGATCAGCTCCACCAGCGCGTCGACGACTTCGGGCTTGGTGCGGAGATCGGGGTTGGCAGCCATCAGGGGGCTCAACCCGACCGCTTGTCCGCCCTCGACGATGACCGTTCGGATCCGTGCGTCATCGACCTGGGCCTGCCACGACGCGTCCGAGAGTCGTCGCGGCTGGACGTTCAGGATGAGCGCGCCCGGGCCGTTGCCCTGCCCGCGGTCCCCGTGGCAGTTGGCGCAACGCTCCGACCAGATCTTCCGAGCCTCCGCGCGCGCCTGGGGATCGACGACGGCCGGGCGGCCGCAAGCGGCCGAGGCGACGAGGCCGCCCAGCGCGAGTCCCCACGCGATCAGAGCTTTCGGCCCCGGCGCTCCTCGAGCTCCTCCATGGTGCGCGGCCAGTCCTTGCCCAAAAGCCGGGACAGCGCCCGGTCGGCCAGCGGTCGTCCTCCCGTCTGACACTGCGGACAATAGTTCGTCTCCCGGTCGGCATATACGATCCGCTGGACCTCGGCGCCACAGATCGGGCAGCGCTGGCGATAGCGACCGTGCACGGCCATGCCCTCGCGAAACGCGGTGACCTTCTCGGGGAAGCCCTCGCCCACCTCGCGGCGCAGGCGTTCGGTCCAGCTCGAAAGCGTGTCTCGCGTCGCGTGATACAACCGCTCGATCTCCGCGTCGGTCAGTCGCGCGGTGAGCTGGACGGGCGACAGCCGCGCCGCGTGAAGGATCTCGTCCGAGTACGCGTTCCCGATCCCCGACAGCAGGCGCGGATCGGTGAGCATGCGCTTGAGGGTGTGGTTCTCGCGGCGAACGACCTCCGTGAACGCGGGCAGGTCGGCCTCCAGCGGCTCGAGGCCCCCCGCGTCGAGCGCCTCGAGCCCCGCTGCATCGACCACGTGGATCGAAGCCCGCTTCTTCGGCCCCATCTCGATCAGGTGGAGGGTGCCGACGTCGAAGCGAAAGCTGGCGAGGAGGACCTTTCCACCCACGCGCCCGGGGGCGTCCGTCCAGCGCAGTCGCCCCAGGCGCATCAGGTGGATGGCCACGAACAGATCGCTGGACATCCGCAGCACGATGCGCTTGCCCAGACGCCCGACGTCCTCGACGCGGCGTCCGACGGCGTCTCGGTACGACGGCACGACCGTGCGCAACACGAAGGGCGAACGCAGCTCGATGCTCTCGAGGACATGGCCGACGACGCGCTCCTTCAACGCGCCCACGTACACCTCGAGGTCGGGCAGCTCCGGCACGGGGCCGGGACGGTAGCAGATGGGTGCGCCGCGTCCCCCTGCGTGCTCGGGCGCACACGCGGAGGCCGGAGCTTTCATACCCTGCAAAACTCTGTAACCGTTCGCGGCGGCGCGCCTCGGCGTCCGTGCCTCGATGGGCCCGAAATCGCCCCTGCGTACGTGCGGCCCTCGTCGTCGCGGCGACTGTGTGCCTAGCATCTCGCGACGCAACGAATGCGGGCCGAGGTGGTCGAATGTGGTGCGGAGCGACCGTCCCCCCGATCCTCGAGGCGCGGGGGCTTGGCCAAAGCCCCCCTTCGAGTGCTAGCGTCGTCGCCGTGACCACTCGTGGATTGATCCCTTCCGTAAGACTGGCCGTCGTGCTCGGCTTGGTGGCGTTCGGAGCCTGCAACGGCAAGGGCTTCGGCAACGTGTCCAAAGAGGACGCCCCCAAGACCGTCTCCGACGAGATCTGCGACCAGGCCGATGCGTGCGACTGCTTCGAGGGCACGGTGCTCGACGTCGACCTCTGCAAGATGCAGTACCAAAGCCAGTGGCAGATGATGATCGAGGCCGCCGATGCGGCGGGGCTGACCTACGACGGCAACTGCGTAGGCTGGATGCTCGACGCGTACACCGACCTGGGTTGCCGGACCTCGATCGATCCCGAGGAGTTCGGCCTCGACGAGTGCTCGCAGTGCAAGTTCTTCCACGGCGACAAGCAAGCCGGGCAGCCCTGCACCCCCCCCGACAATCCGCTGTTGGCGCTCGCCGACGAATGTGCGCAGGGGCTGTACTGCAACGGCGAGGTCTGCGTCGATCCGTGCAGCAAGGCCGGTGAGGGCCAGAGCTGTGAGTACTCCGGTTGCCAGGACGGCCTCGTGTGCGTCTTCGAGTACGACCCCGAAACCGGCGAGAGCTCGGCGATCTGCGTTCGGCCCGCGGGCGAGGGTGAGGACTGCCTCGACACGGCCTGTGCCGAGGGGCTGTGGTGCCAGTCCGGCTACGATCCCGAAACGCAGGCCGAGACCGCGACCTGCATCAAGCCGGCCCAACAAGGGGAGGACTGCTCCGAGAAGCCGTGTGGGGAGGACCTCCAGTGCGACTACGAGTCGTACACCTGCGTCCCCGCGCCGGCCGACCCCGGGCCGGGCGAGCCGTGCATGGGCTACTGCGCCGAAGGGGCCTGGTGCGACACGAGCGATCCCGATCCGACGAACTGGGTATGTCAGGTCCAAAAGGGTGACGGCGAGCCGTGTGACAGCGACCAGGAGTGCATCACCTACGATTGCGAGGACGGAGCCTGCGTCCCCGAGCAACCGATCGTTTGCTTCTGACGGGGGCTTGCCTTCGGGAGGCGCGGCGGTCCCCTGGATCCGTGTTCCGGGTCGGGCCCAGGGGACGGTCCGGGCATAGTCCGCCCGGCGGTGTACCATCACCTCGATGGCGCGACGCCTGCATCGGAGGAGCTTTCTGCACCTGGGCGCTGCGGCCCTCGTCGCCGGATGCCGCAGGGATCGTGCGCCAACATCCCCCTCCGCCCTGGAGATGCGGTCGGCTCCGGCGCGAGCCGATCTGGTGGTGACAGGGGGGACGATCTTCACCATGGACGAGGCGCGTCCCCGCGCCCAGGCGCTGGCCATCGCCGACGGGGTGGTCGTCGCGGTGGGCGACGCGTCCGTGGTGTCCGCGTGGCGAGGGCCCCACACGCGCGTGCTCGATCTGCAAGGGGGCGTGGGCACGCCGGGGCTGACGGACGCTCATGCGCATCTGGTGGGCCTGGGCATCTCGCTGGCGGAGGTCGATCTCCGCGGTGCACGATCGGTGGAGGAGGTCGTCGCCCGCTTGCGCGACAAAGCGCCGTCGTCGGGGTGGATCACCGGGCGCGGCTGGGACCAGAACCTGTGGCCCGGGGCGGCGATGCCGACCCACGGTCCACTCACGCAGGCCTTCCCCGATCGTCCGGTGTGGCTGCGGCGCGTGGACGGCCATGCGGGCTGGGGCAACCGTGCGCTTCTGCAGGCCGCCGGCATCGATCGGTCGACCAAGGCCCCCGCCGGGGGCGAGATCCTGCGCGACCGTTGGGGCGAGCCGACCGGGGTGCTGATCGACGCCGCGATGGGGCTGGTCCCCGCACCGCAGCCCGACCGCGACGCACTGGAGGCGTTCATCCATGCAGCGTCGCGCCACGTGCTCGCGCGCGGCCTCACCGGGGTACACGAGATGGGGATCGGGCCGGAAGCGGACGCGGTGTATCGCGAGCTGGCCGCCTCCGGCGACCCCGCGCGTCGGCTGCCGGTGCGGGTGCATGCCTACGCCAGCGAGGCGTGGTTCGTCGAGGCCCTTTCGGGCCAGGCGCCCGACCCCATCCGAGAGGACGCGCGCTACGTCCTGGCCGGGGTGAAGGTCTACGCCGACGGCGCGCTCGGCAGCCGCGGCGCGTTCTTGCTGGAGGACTACAGCGACCGCCCTGGGCACCGCGGGCTCATGCAGCACGAACCCGACGCGATGCGGCGTCTGGTGGAGTCGGCGGTCGAGGGCGGTTGGCAGGTGGCGACGCACGCCATCGGAGACGCCGCCAACCGCATGGTCCTCGACACGTACGCGGCTGCCCTGCCCCGCGCCGCCTCGTCCGATCCCCGGTTGCGGATCGAGCACTGTCAGATCGTGCATCCGGACGACGTTCGTCGGTTCGCCGAGTTGGGCATCGTCGCCAGCGTGCAGCCGACGCACGCGACCAGCGACATGCCCTGGGTCCCCGACCGGTTGGGGACCGCCCGGCTGCCGCGCGCCTATCCGTGGAAGAGCTTCGTCGAGGCCGGCGTGCACCTGTGCTTCGGCAGCGACTTCCCGGTCGAGCTCGCCGCCCCCACGCACGGTCTGTATGCCGCGATCACCCGGCAGGATGCGGACGGAAATCCCCCGGGGGGCTGGACGCCCGACGAGCGGGTCGACCTCGACCGAGCGTTGCGGGGCTTCACGGCCCAAGCCGCCTATGCGGCCCATCGCGAGGACCACCTGGGGAGGCTCGTGGCGGGGGCCCGCGCCGACGTCACGTGCTTCGCAACCGCCATCGACGCGCTCGCTCCACGCGAGCTGCGAGACGCGAAGATCCTCGCCACCATCGTGGACGGAGAGGTGGCCTACGAGGGATGAGCCCCCTCAAAAACCGGGATGCCACACGTAGACCGGCTCGTTGCTGATCACGCGGCTGGCCAGCATCCCCGATTGCGTCGCGGCCTCGACGCAGCCGCAGTTCATGTCGGTGCGGGTCCAGTCGCCGCACAAGACCAGGTTGCGGTAACCGGACTCCCCCTGGCCGAGTCGAAGCTTGGTGGCGCCCGGCTGACTGAGCACGTAGAGATCCGAGGGCTGGACCCCGATGTTGAAGGACTGAGCGAACAAGCGCTCCTGTCCCACCGCCGGCGTGCCCGGCGGAACCACCAGCAGGTCCAAGAACGCCTCGTAGGTGTCGGGCGCACGGTCGTACATCTCGCGGTAGTGCGCCGCGAGCCAGGCCGCGGCCCGTTCCTTCCAGGCGCGCAGGGCCTTTTGCGGGTAGTCGTGCTCGCTGAAGGGGTGCCCCTCGAGCGGGTGACCGGACACGAGCGCTCCGGTGTGGTAGGCCAAAAAGCGCGGCTCGTCACCCGCGGGCCAGCTCTCCCACTGGATCAGGTGCGAAAAGTCGGCCTGGCTGGGCTCGGGTTGCGCGAACCCGGTCAACAGGCCGCGCCGTCGGCCAGCGTACAGGGCCTCGGCCGGGCTGCGGATCCAAAGCTGCAAAGAGATGGTCTGCGTCAGCGCGATGCCGTCGACCATCGCCTTCCACGCCGGCTTGGCGGTGGGATGTTCCGGCTCGATCAGCCGCGTCGCGATCTGGGGGATCGCCCCCAGCGGGATCCCGAGCACGCACACGTCGAAGTCGGTGCCCTGCCGAAGCTCGACCTCGCCGACGCCGGTCCACGGGCTCCAGGCGTCCTCCAGATCGATGCCCTCGGCCCGCAGCCGCTCGCCTTCGACGAGTTGGTCGTAGTCGGGCACGACCGGCCACGCAGGCAGTTCCTCGGGGTTGCCCGGCGGCTGCGGGCGCAAGAATGGATCGTAGGCGGACGATCCCGCTTTCACCGTGGCTTGCCGACGCATGCGGATTCCCACCAGGCGTGCGTCGTCCCCCTGCCCTTCCACCAGCAGGTCGCGGACCTCGTGGAAGAAGTGGATGTCGACCCCCAGGCGTCGTAGCGCGAGACAGTAGGGGGTCAGGAGGGTCTGCGGACAACTGTACTTGAACTCGTAGGCGGGATACCCCCGGTAGCCCAGCCCGACCAACAAGAACCACCGCAGCCCGACCCCCGCGGCCAAAGCGTCCGCCTGCAAGGGCTCGGTGCTGCCGTTGGCGAACAGCGTCTCGTAGACCTCGACGATGACCGAGATGTCGCGGTTGCGCGGATCGAGGCCGTGCTCGAGCAACCACTCGCGAAAGTCGTATTCGTCGAGCGCGTCGAAGTTCACCACCTTGGACTCGATGATTCCGATCAACGCCGTCAAGAACACGTCGAGGCTGCTCCACATGAACCACGCGTCGGCGTCACGCTCGATCTCGTCGCGGTAGTAGACCTCCAGCCCCTCGCGGACCACGCGCAAGAGCCACGCGACGCCCCGGAAGAAGGCCGAGCCGCGGGCGATGCCGCGCTTGATCTCGTGGACCGCGAGGCGTTCCACGTAGGCGACGAGCTCGTCGAGGAGGCGGTGGATCTTCGAGTCTTCCCAGCCGATCGCTTCCTCGATCGATTCGACGAGCGTCTTCCAGCGGGACTCGTTCTTGGCCGCGCGTACGTGCGCGTGCAAGCGCGACCCGCCATCCGATCGCCCCGTCACCAGGCGGCGCACGTCGTCGGCGACCTTGCGCAACGCCGCGGCGATCAGCGGGCCGAACCCGTGAGGGTGGTCCTCGCCGCCTTGGGGGACCACACCGGGGACCTCGCTGTTGAACTTCTGCGGGGTCGGGAAGTAGCGCCACTGGCCGTTCCAGCGATCCATCACGCCCACGTCGGAACAACCGATGAACGCCCCGGCGAACGGCCCCTCGCCGGCCTCGTAGTCGTAGGGAGGCTCGCCGACGGCCAACGGTAGGCCGGCGGTCTCGTAGACCTCGCGGACCGTGCGGAACGCGTTGTCGTAAAAACCGACGAAGGCGTGCAGCCCGTGCTCTTCGATTCGGTTGGCCGCCGCGACGTTGCGACCCGCCGCGCATTTTCCTCCCAGGCGGAAACCCCGGGTGTACATCGACACCTGGTAGCGGTCGGTCTGTCGAGCCAGATAGAACGCGGCGGCGCACGCCGCCGGCCCTCCGCCCAGGACCACCACGCGCTGGCGTCGAGCGGGCTCGGGAGCGGGGTAGCGGGTATTGGCGCACGATCCCGGCAGCGACACCACCTGGGCGACCGACACGTGGAAGCTTCCGAGAGCCTCTACGTCGAGGCCATCTCGCACGTACGTGCCGGCCAGGCCCGCGGGGGTGAGCAGGTCGGAGATCTCCAGCCGGACGCGCGCGCTACGGATCCGGGTGGCGGGATCGTCGAACGCGTACACGATCGTGGAGCACAAGAAGGGCCCTTCTTCGTCGTCGGCGTAGAAAGCGTCGGGGTCCACGATGCGGAGGGCCTGCGACACCGTGGGCTGCTCGAACAAACGTCGCACTTGCTCGAAGCCCGGAAGATCCGCCACGGGGCCGAACGCCCCGCGATCCTCGAGCTCGGCGCGGACGAGGAGCTTTCCTGCGGCGTCGGTGACTTCGTAGGCGGTGGCGCTGCTTTCGATGCGTGCCTCCAGCTTCTCGAACCCGTACAGCAGGTTGCCGAGGCGTCGCGGGACGGCGTCGTCGAGGTACAGCCGCGGCATGTAGATGAAGGGGCCACGATTGGGCGCGGATCGATCGGCGAGCTGCGTGTAGGGGACCCCGATCATGAGCTCGTGGTAGTCCATGTCTCCGAACCACGCCTCGAAGTGGTCGGTGGACAACAGGACGAACACCGGATGCTTTCCGGTGGGCGTCACGATCTGCGGGGCGAGCTCCAACCCCGACGGGAGGAGCCGGCGGACCTGATCGACGGGCAGCGAGAGCACGACCACGTGGCTGTCGAGCGTGCCGACGCCCTCGAATGGGGAGCCGCCACCGGAGGTCTCGCGGTCCGAGGGGGGGCCGAAGCCCGCCAGCCGGGCCATCTCGGCCATGCGTTCGTCCGAGGCACCCGCAGCGGCGCTCTTGCGCGCCTGGGCGAAGATCGGCTCGATGTGCTTTTTCGATACCGTCATGCGACTCTCCTACCCCTTTGTTGCGGGTCCCCGACCCGTCCACAGAGCCCGGTGGGCTCCAATCACGATTTCGTCCGGCGCCGCCGCGACACGAACCCCGGTGCCGTCATGTCGACGAAGCGATCGGGCCTGACGATGCCCTCGCGCTTCATGTAGCTTTGTGCCGCTTCGAGCTGGGCCTCGCCCTCGTCCCCGCCGAGCAAATGTCCGAGGCGGTGACGGGCCGCCGCGGCGAACCCATCCATGTGTCGGGCTTCGAAGGCGCCGATGGCCCGCCGCAACAAAGCCGCGGCCCCCTCGTCGTCGCCCTGCAGGGCGACCGCCCCTGCCTTGGTGAGGTCGCCGTAACCCCGGCCGTGCAGGGACGGATGTCGCGCGAGCGCATCGGCCATCGCGTGGGCGATCCGCAGCAAGGGACGGGGGTCGGCGGCCGTCGTCGCCGCCGCCACGGCGCAGGCTCCCCGCCACAACAGCATCTCGCCGCGCGCATGAGGAGAGCGCAACAACGCGAGCTTGGCGACCGAGGGCCAGTCGCGTTCGGCCGCCTCCCAGGCGGCGTCCGGTCGGCCCCGGTAGCGCTCCAGCGCCGCGGTCTGGCACACGTAGTTGAGCAGGTGCGCCTGAAACCGGCGGGGTGCCTCGCGTCGGTAGATGAGGAGCTGCTCTTCGGCCTCCTCGACGCGGTCGGGGGCCAAGAGGACGATGTTCCCGAGCAACCCCCTCGCGAAGCCCTCGGCGTAGGGGTGCGCGCGCTCGCGGGCGTCTCGGAGGAGCTCGTACGCAACCGGGGTCAGCGCGGCGACCCGCCCCATCATGAGCCAGCAGATGGCTGCGTGCGCGCGGCAGTACCCGATCTCGTGGGACACGCCGGTGCAGTGCTCCCGGAACATGGCGATCGCGCGCTCGATCTCCTCGGCTGCCCGCTTCCATTGTCCGACCGCGATCCACCCGTGACCCGAGCACTCCACCACCATCGCGCGGGCATAAGGGCTGCCGCTGCGCTCGGCCAACTCGGCGGCGCGCTCGAGCAAGGCCTGCGCCCGCTTCAGCTTGGGATCGGCCGACAACGCGAGCATGAGGTGAGCCTCGCACCCCAGCGCGCGGGCGATCCGCACCGGATCCCCGCTGCGCAGGGCCAGTTGCAGGTGTCGCGCGTGGAAATCGGCGCCCGCGAGGCCATCGGTGTAGATGAGGCCGCGCGCGGCGGTCCAGCAAACGTCGAGGCGTTGCAGGGTACGGGTGGGGATCGTGGCGGGATCGTCCTCGCGGTGCCGCAGGCCGCGTACGGCGAGCCACGCCCGCTGCCGGAGCAACGAGGCGATGGCTCGCGCATCGGACTTCGGGAGGTCCAGGCCCACACGCTCCAGCACCCGACGCAGCACCACCCGACCCTCCTCGCCGTGGCCGCTGCTGAGCAGGTGTTCGGCGGCGCGACGAAGCCACTCCACCGCATCGTCGGGCGTCGCGTGCTCGGCGGCGCGCAGGTACGCCTGCGCCGAATCGTACAGACGCCCCGCGTTGGCCAACGCGTCGCCGAGCTTGGCCTGCACCGCCGACGCGTCCTGGTCCGACAGCGCCCGCAGGCCCAATGCGGCCTGGTAGAGCTGTGCGGCACGGTCGAACGCCAGGGCCTCGGCGGCCTGGTCGGCGGCGGCCAGGGTATGGGCGGTCGCCAGGCGCTCCTCGCCGGCTTGCCGGAAGTGGTGAGACAGCGCGACCTCGTCGGCGTTGCCGAATGCGGCCAACGCCCGCCCCAGCGCGAGGTGAATGCCCGGCAGTCGCTCGGCCGCGATGTCGCGCAGCGCCGCCTCGCGGATGCGATCGTGTTGGATCTCGACCACGTCGTCGGTCCCGGTCCCGAACCGAACCAGGTGCTCGTGCTGCAGGCGACGAAGAATCTCGTTGCCGCGTCCGTCGCCGAACGCCACGCTCATGGCGATCCCCGAAGCGAGCCGTCCACCCGCCACCGCCAGCACCTCCACGAGGTTTCGCGCCTCGGGGGGCAGCTCTCGCAGGCGGTGCCGAATGACGTTGTCGAGGCTGACGGCGGAATCCGAGGTCGTGGCCTGGGCCGGGGTCGCCCCCTCGGTGCGTCTGACGTAGCGCACCAGTTCTTCGACGAAGAACGGGCTGCCCTCGGACTCGCGCGCGACCTCCTCGGCCAGCGCCCTCGATCGACGGTCGCGCTCGCCCAAGAGCCCCAGCGCGAGCAGGGTGGCGTCGCGTTCCCCCATGGGCTGCAAGCGGATCCGCTCCACGTGCAGCGCATCGCCGCGGCGGTCGAGCTCCTCGAGGAAGCGAACGAGGGGTTCGTTGCCGGCCGAGCTCGGGGGGCGGAACGTGCACACCAGCATGGCCGCCGGGGCATCGGGCGCCCGGAGCACCGCGTCGAGGAGCACGACGCTGTCGAGGTCGGACCACTGCAGGTCGTCGATCCAGATCACCAGCCGCTGTTGGTCGGCGATGCGCCCCCACAGCTCGCCGAGGGCGGTGAACGAACGCCGCCGAGCCTCGGCGGGGTCGGTGACCGAATCCACGCGTCCGGGGACCATGCCGATGGCGGGTACCCGCAGGAGCACCGGGAACAGGCGGCACAACGCCCCCATGTCCCGCGGCAGCAAGGCCCGCACCTCGGCGACCGTGGGAAGCCCGCGCAAGACCATGCTCAGCGCGTCCATGACCGAGTCGAGCGCCTTGTAGGGGATGGCCTCTCGCTCCGAGCATCGGCCGCGCAGGACCAAGAGGTCGCGCCCCGCTCCCGCGCGCTCGATGAACTCCTCGACGAGGGTGGTCTTGCCGATGCCCGACGGGCCCTCGACCAGCGCCACCACGGGACGGCCGGTGGCGGTGGCCGCCAAGGCGCGACCGAGCGTCTGGATCTCCGCCTCTCGACCCAAGAAGATGCGGCGGGCCGGGACGGGTGCCGGCGCTCGATCGGCGGCGCCGAGCCGCTCGAGCATCGCGTCGCCGTCGGGCCGTTCCTCGGGGCGTCGAGCCAGCAGATCCATCGCCAGGCTCACCAGGTGCGGGGGCAGATCCGCGACGTGGGTGCTCGGGTGGGGCGGAAGGCTGTCCCGCTTCGCGGACAGGAGCGCGAGCATGCCCAGCCCGGCGAAGGGCGGGCGCCCCGTGAGCGCCTCGTAGAGCATCTCTCCCACGGCGTACCAGTCGCTGGCGGGTCCGAGCGGCTCGTTGCCGGCCTGCTCGGGTGACATGTACAGCGGCGTCCCCATGAGCACGCCGTCGTCGGTGAGGCTGCGCGCCTCGTCGAGGCGATCGTCCCGCACCAGGCCGAAGTCCAGGATGACGACGCGCCCCTGATCGGTGACGAGCACGTTGGAGGGCTTGAGGTCGCGGTGCAGGAGGCCGGCGCGATGGATGGCGTGCAGGCCCGTCGCCAGCCGGGTGAAGACGTCGACGATCTTGGCGGGGTCGGCACACGGATGGTGGTGATGCTTGGTGATCTGGGGGCCGCACAGCCAGGTCACCAGATCGACCCCTTGGATGAGCTCCATGGTGAAAAAGAGCCGCCCCTCCTCCATGAAGAGGTCGTAGAGCGAGACCACGTTGGGGTGCTCGAAGCTGGCGAGCGACCGGAACTCGCGCTTGAACCGAAACACCGCCTCGGGGCTCATCCCCTGGACCATCTTGATCGCCAGCGGAGTGCCGTCGCGCGGGTCGATGGCCTCGTACACCAGGCCCATCGCGCCGCGGCCGAGCCGACCGACCACGTGGTACGGCCCCAATCGATCCGGCAGCGGCTCGCCCACCGAGAACGGCACCGGGCGCTGCCGCAGATCGATGTCGCTCGCGGTCATGGCCGTACGCGCGGCCACGGACGCGGTTTCGCCGGGATCGTGCCGGGCCGAGGCCTCTCGGGTCGGCTCCTCGCCATCGCGAGCGTTCACGAGGTCAGCAGATTCTCTCTTTTGCGTCGGTGCTTCAACCGTCGACGCGCTGGGAAGGAGCACTCGTCGGTGTCGATGTGCGACTTCACGCGCAGAGCATCAATCCACCGGTGAGGCTCCAGCATTCCATTCCCATCGGGCAGGTCTTGTTGGCCGAGCAATCGAGCGCGCATGCCTGCTCCGCCATGCCGTTGACCATGACGCCCACGCATATCGGCGTCGCCGTGCCGCCGGGCGAGGGATCGCAGCTCACCGCGGGATTCGAGCACCCCGTCACGGTGCAAAAGCCGTCCTGGATGACCATGTCGACCTGGATCTGGATGCAGAGGTTGGTGGGCGCGGAACATTCGTTCGCATCCAGGCAATGCGAGTACATCCCGTCTTGTGGTTGCCCGCCGTTGCCGTCGCCCATGTCGTCGGACGAGTCAGAAAACGTCGTGGGCGGCATGGTGGTGGGGGGCATCCCCGTGGTCGCGTCGTCCGACGACACGGCAGTCGTGGACTCCGGCTGGTCCGTGGTGGTCGCCATCGACGACGTGCTGGCATCGGTGCCGCTGTCCGTCGATTCCTCGGTGCCCCCCTCCCCGGCGCTCGCGCTGATCGACGCGGTCACTGTCGGATCGCCGAAACTCGTCCCGCCGCCGGGCTCTTTGGTGCATCCAACGATCGCCAGCCCGGCGGCGACGACCAGAGCTCGCCGCACCATCCCTCCCGAGATTCCCATCCCCATGCGGCAAGCATCGCGAAGGACGCCGCGCGCGAGCAAGCGCGAGGATCGGAAAGGCCCTCCGCGTGACTCTACGGCCACGTGGTCCCGCTCGGCGACGCAAGGTCTCGACGGCTCGGGCGGCGAGGCCCCGATGCCGGAGGTCGATGTAAGCGTACGCCTACACCACCCGCGGGCCGCAAAGCGGGCGACCCCTATTGGATGGGGAACTCCGGCGTGAGGGGCTCGACCATTCCCTCGGTCTCGCCTTGGTGCTCGTCGGGCGGCAGCTCCTGGGGGGGCCCGTTCGGGTCTTGGTTCGGGTCGAAGACCTCGATCTCCCCGTCGTCCGGCGGAGCCGGCATCGAACCGTGATCGACCGGCGCACCCGAGGGCTCGACCGGTTCGGGGTCGACAGGCTCGGGGGGCTCGATCGGCTCGGGCGGCTCGATCGGCTCGATGTTGAGCTTGACCGGCTCGCCGATGGGGCTGTCCCGATCGTCGGAGGCGTCGGCGTCGGAAGACTCGGAGGACGCCTTGCGGTCTCGCTTGGCCGCGTCCCGCTTGGCCCGCGCCGCGGCGCGCTTCTGCTCGCGCTCGCGCTGCTTGGCACGACGCTCGGCCAAACGCTCGGCCGCCGTCTTGGCGTTGATCCCGATGAAGCGCGGGGACGAGACCGGCCCGGTCAGCTTGAAGCCCAGCCCCCCCGCTTCGGCCCCCTCGAGGCGGGTCTTGTCACTGGCGGTCTGCGCCAGGAGACGAATTCGCTCGCTGCGCTCCTGCAACGCCTTGGTCAGCCAGACCTTGAGCACCATCTTGAACCGGGAGCGCGAGAACGGATCCTTGAGATCGATGGATCCGGTGAGCTGCACCCGCATGTCGTCACTCTCGGTCTCGATCGCGTCCTGGACCTCGGCCACGCCATCTTGGACCACCAGCTTCCCGGTGAGGGTGCCGAGATCGATCTCGGGAATGGTGACCCCCTCCGCGAACGCCCGCGATCCGGGCACATAGAGCTTGGTCTCGCCGTCACCGATACGGCAACCCGAGCACGAGATCTCGACGTGACCGTTGGCCTCGGAGAACTTGCCCTCGGGCAGCTCGAGCTCCACGTCGAGCGCGAAAATTCCGACCAGTGGAGCATTGAGGGCCTGGCTGGCCTTGGGCACGTCGTACAGCGGAAGGTCTTCGACCTTGAACTTGAAGGTCGACTTGTCGGCCTCTCGTACGTACTCGCCCCAGATCCTGCCCTCCTCGCGCTCGGCCTCGACCTCGACGTCGAGCGTTCCGACCAGCAGCGACAGCAGGCTGACGTCGATGTCGACCTCTTCGAGGAAGAACTTCGACGGGGGGCTGTCGGGGCGCGAGGGTTGGAAGGTCCAAGTGACGTTCTCGAGCGTCACCCCGCCGAACGGAGAGATCGAGAGGTCCTCGATGTCGACCACGAACCCGACCTTCTTGGCCTCGTGGCTGAGTCGCCAGGCCAGCGCGCGGGTCGGCAGGCTGAGCCAGGCGAACAAGATGAAGAAGAACGTCCCGGCGAGCCCCCAGACGACGGCGTTGCGCAAACGCTTGCCGAGGTTGCGGGGACGGGGCCCCTCCTCCGTGGGAACCTCTCCCCGGACCAGCGTCAGGCCGGAGAGGTTCGGAAGCTTGACGGAGAGTTTCATGGGGTTTCCTCCTCGTCCTCGTCGCCGTCGCCCTCGGCTTCGTCGGCGCGGCGCTCCCAGGTGGCCAGCGTCACGTCCACGTTGAGGCGGTCCTCGCTGGCGCTGGTGGACCGGATGGTGAGGCTCTCGGTCAGGATGACCCGCCCCGGCTTGCTCTCGATGGCGGCCAAGAATCTGGTGAGATCCTCGAGGGTGACGCTGCGCAGGTCGAACTCGTAGGCGCGCTTGATGAGCCCATCGCCCAGATCCAGGGCCGGGAGCTCCTCTTCGTTGGAGATCGAGATGTTGTCGAGGCCGGCGCGCGCTTCCTCCAGGAGTGTGGTGAACACGACCGGGTGGGTCGAGATGCTGGCCTCCTTGGCCTTTTTGCTCTCCAGGCGCGTCGAGTAGACGGCCCCCTGCGTGTAGACCTTGTCGAGTGCCATGCGATGAGCATCGATCGCGTTGCGGGTCTTGCGGAGCGCCTGCGCCCGGAGGAACAGCAGGAGCACGGTGCTCATCACGAAGGCGACGAGCACCAGCACCAGCACCAGCGTCCGTTCGCGCGGCGTCAGCCTCGACCAGAATCCTCCGAGTGGATTGGCCATCGGTTCAGCCCTCCTCCTCTTCGTCGTCGGACGACTCCTGCTGCGGCGCGGTCTTGTAGCAGTTGTTGTCCATGCTCATCTCGAAGGTCTTGCGAGCGTCACCGCGGACCTTCCCGGGAAGAATGTTGGTGATGCACCCCAGCTGAGCCAACTTGAGCTTCAGCCGGTCCTGAGCCGACGAGGTGTTCGCCTCGGCGCGCAGCTCGATCTTGCGCTCGCGGATGTCGACGCTGGAGAACGTGAGCTCGTCGGAGACGACGATGCCCTTGGAGGGATCGATGGGTCCGGCCGGCACCACACCCGGCGCGGCCCGTTCGGCTCCGTCCGCGTCGAGCTCGGCCTCGTCCCCGCCGTCGGCCGATTGCTCTTCCTCGGCATTCAGGCCCGACGGGCGGGCACCGGGCAGCCGGGGCGCCGCCCCCAGCGCCGTGCTCGGGGCCACCGCCGCGGTCTGCAGATCGCTGGGGGTAGCCGCCTTGGTGATCATGGCGAGCACCTCGAGCGCACCACGCTGGGGGATCAGGCTCATCAGATCCTGCCCCTCCACACTCGCGAGCTTGGCATCCACGCCGTCGGGATCGAGCGCATCGCCGAACACCTTCTTGGTGGCGAGGTCGAGCTCCTCCTGGTAGGCCACGAGCTCCGCCTCGGCGGCCTTGACCTGCGCGATGGTATCGAGCGCCCCGAAGGCGAGGATGGCCACGCCGATGGCCACCAGACCGGACATGCGCTCCTGCAGCCAGCTCCCCTCCGCGTCGGAGGACGCCGTGTCGTGGAGCTGAACCAGGGGCCGGCGACAGGCCCCGTAGGCGGCCCCCAGCGCCGCGGCCGTCGCGGTCCACGATCGCCCCTCGGTGCCCCTCACCAGCGTGCCGGGTTGCAGCCGCCCCACGGGTAGACCGGTCTGCTCCCCCAGGTACGCATCGAGCCCCGAAAGGTCCGCGCCGCCGCCCGCGAGCGTCAGGCCGACGACCTCCAGGCGGTAGGTCGCGCGCAACCAAAGGCGGGTATGCTCGATCTCCCGAAGCAAAGGCTCGACACGCTGCGCGACCAGGCGACCCGACTCCATCTGCTCGGCGGTGATGTGCTCGAACCCGCGGTGGGGCAAGAACGCGTCCTGATGCTTGGCCCGCTCGGCCTCCTCGAAGTCGAGGTCGTAGGCTCGGGCGATGGCTTCGGTGATCTGTTTGCCGCCGCGGCGCAGCGTCCTGATCGCGAGCGCCTCGCCACCACCGGACTTGGTGGCCCCCAGGGCCACCAACGTGGTGAACTGATGGCCGAGATCGATCATCAGCGTCACCGGCCTCGAGCCCTGGTCGACCTGCGGGGTGGGCGGGAGATCCACCCGGGCGATCTGGGCGGCGGCGATCGGACCGGCGGTGACGACCTTCACGTCGACACCCGTGCGCCGGAAGATGCCCAGGATCTGATCCATGCGATCGCGGCGAGCGGCGGTGACCAACGCCCGCCCCTGTCCGTCCACGCCGGGCACCACGGTGTGGGCGTACGACAACTGGTCGAGGGGAACCGGGAACTGTCCCTCGGCCTCGAAGGCCACGGCCTGCGCGATGCGTCGCTCGTCCGCGAACGGGAAGCTGAGCAAACGGTAGCTGAGCAGCCCCGCCGGGAGGCACAACCCCACGGTCTCACCCAAGAGGCCGCGCGCGCGCAACGTCGACA
>CAZYSW010000028.1:0-1075 GCA_964650105.1 uncultured Nannocystaceae bacterium | reverse complement strand
CAAGGGGTCGACCTTGTCGCCGTCCTCGGTGGGCCGGGTCACCGGCACCTCCACCGCATCGACGACCGTGGCGCCGCGCAGGCCGGACGAGAGGACCACCACCTTCACGTGATGGGTGCCGAGATCGATGCCGACGAATCTCTGCGCCATGAGCTCACTCTTCCCGGATGTGCAGCCAGGCGCCCTTGCCCTGAGACTGGGCACGCGCGTACTGCATGTCGTAGACGGCGGTCAGGCGCTTTCGTACCGCGCCCACCGTCGTGATGATCTCGACGGTATAGACCCGCTCGGGCTTGACCGTCGCGATGTCGCCGAGTGCCTTGGGGGCCTCCTCGCCCTCCTTGGCCCGGCCGCCGCTGACCGTCACGTCGATGCCCTCGGGGATGCGGGGGAGGCTCTGATTCTGCTCCACGCTGCCCCCGAGCATCGCCAACGGGCTGACGAACTGATCGGGCTGCCGGACCAGTTCCGCGAAAGCGTCGAGGTCCTGAAACAGCGAGAACTCTCGCATCTCCACCACGTAGTTGGCCAGCGGCAAGACGCGCAGGAGGAAGTTCTCCCCCTCGGTCTTCCACTTGTCCTCCTCGGTCACCGCGTGCCGGATGACGAGCGCGATCTGCTCGGCGCTCGCGAAGTTCAGGTTCACCTTGCACTCGCCGTAGACGGTGAGCTCGTGGCCGAACGCCGCCATCCAGTCGTCGTCGATGCCCTGCACGAGGTGGAGCTCCTCGATGCTGTCGAGCCGGGCGTTGCGCTCGATGTAGGGATCGTAGAGCTCCTGATAGCGATAGTTCTCCTGGCCGGACGAGGAGCGCAGCCGGACGAGATCGAACCGCTCCCGATCGTCGTCGATGTAGTCGGCCATGGCCTGCAGAATGTCGGTGCGGTTGTAGTACTGCCCGTCCGACTTCTCCTCCTCGAACAGCGGGTCGTAGATGGTCGGGAGCATCAGCGCCTCGAGTGCCTCGATCACGCGTCCCGCCGGGTTGTCCTTCTCGCCGGCCCGGGCCTGGTTGGCCAGGCAGTTGACGTTGATCTTCCCACTCTCCGCCATCACCCGGTACTCGAAGCTCCC
>CAZYSW010000027.1:15721-21832 GCA_964650105.1 uncultured Nannocystaceae bacterium | reverse complement strand
GACGCTGGAGATGATGGTGTGCACGCGCGCGTCGGCCATGGGGACGTTCGTCGGGCCGTCGTTGAACATCGAATGCCCGAACGCGAGCAGGCGGTCGCCCTTGGGGCTGACCCAGGTGACCGTCCCGTTGCCCGCGACCGAGCTGTCGCCGCGGACCAGCACCACGGAGACCGCGTCGCCCGGCTTCCACACCTTCTTGGGGGGCGGATCGTCGGACGGGCTCCCGCCCGAGCCGCCGCGCACCGGGATCATCCCGAACGTGTCGGCGAGCATGCGCGTCGACTCCATGCCCAGCCCGGAGACCGACAGGGGAATCGCCAGCGGTGCGAGCCCGGTGGACATGTCGAGCTCGTCGGCGGTGCGACGCGGGGGCAGGGGGGAGGTGTCGAGGCCGAGCATCACGTCCGCCCAGGCGGCGGCGCCCTTGCGGCTGCGCCCCCGCGGCTTGGCGTAGGGGAGCACGTCGGGTCGATACGGGAGTTCGCCGACCTGCAGCATGTTCTCGATGGGCGTGAGCGCGCCCAGGGGATCCTTGTTGAACCGCCAGCCGTAGGAGAGCGCGCCGACGAGCTTGCCCTCGACGTAGATGGGGCTGCCGCTCATGCCGCCCACGATCCCGCTGTGCTCGAGCCGCGGGTCGGTGGCGCGAAACAACACGGCGTCCTGCTTGGGCAGGTAGTTGGGGATGGTGTCGACGACCTCGATCTCGAACCGGTCGGTCTGGCTCCCCGAAAAGACGGTGACCGCGTAGCCCTTCATCCCGGGACGGATCTCCGAGACGGGCATCGATTCGGTCTTGTTGCGGGCCGCCTCGGCCGGCGCCGTGACCGCCACCGACGTGAGCGCCAGAAGGCCCAGAAGTCCCGCCGCGGCACCGATGTTGAGTGCACCGTTACGTTTCGCCATATCGCGCGAGCGCCTTGGTCATCACCCCCGCCAGATCGTCGACGGGACTATAATAGTAGCGAGTTCGCGAGCGGCGGGGATTGAGCAGGCTCGTGTCCGGCCGACCGGTGTCGGGATCGAAGAACAGCACGCGTGGGATGTAGGTGCCATCGGGCGCGTACGCCTCCACCCTCGGCTCGCGATCCTGATCCACGTTCACCATCACGAAACGCTCGCTGAGCGCCTCGATGCGCTCGTCGTGGAACACGGGCACGAGCTCCTTGCAGCGATTGCACCAGCTCGCGTGGACGAGCAGCATGAGGGGACGGCCGGTCTGCTTGGCCTGGGCCAGGCCCTCGTCGAGCCCGTGCCATGCGATGTCGTCGTTGAACCCGTTGGAGGGAGCGGTCGCGACCCGGCGTGCGTTTCGCGGGGCCGCCCCCTCGGTGCCCGACTTGGGCGGAGGGGAGGGCGACTCGATGCACCCGTGCACGGGCGTGGCGAGGCCCAGCGCCAGGACGATCACGAAGCGCGCGGGGCAGGCCCGGGCGCTGCCGGATGCGCCCCCAGAAGCGGCGCGCATGGAGCAGCGATCCACCACGGAGCGCGAACCATACCACGCCGTCGCCGGGGACCCTCGGGGCTGCGCGCGGAAGAGAACCGGCGGATGCGCCCGTCGACCGCAGCAGGGGGCCGCGGCCATGGGTCGTCCCGGGGCCGGGCCGCCCCCGCCCGGCGACGGGCCGGGCCAGCCGCCGCCGCCCACGAGAGGCTCGGGTTTCGCGTGGGCACGCACCTTGAACGAGCGGCCCGCCATGCGACCGAACCATCGAGGGCGCACCGACGATCCGAGCACCCGGGCGGCGGACGGCGAGTCGGGGGTGCGTCTGTGCGAGCGCCCCCGGGAGCGGCTCATGCTCTACGGGGCCGAGGCGCTCAGCGACATCGAGCTCCTGGCGATCCTCTTGGGGGGCGGGTGGGCCAGGCACAAGGCGCTCGTGCTGCTCGAGTCCATGGGCGGCCTGGCGGGGCTCGAGCGCGCGACACCCCAGGAGCTCGCCGCTGCGCCCGGCATCGGCCCCGCCCGTGCGACCGCGATCTGTGCCGCGTTCGAGCTCGCGCGTCGCAGGGCCCAGGTCGACGTCCCGTGGGTACCTACGCTGCGACGCCCCAGCGACGTGGGCGAGTACGTCCGCGCCCTGTTGGGCGACGCGCCCCAGGAGGTGTTCTTGGTGCTGGGGCTCGATGCGCGCCAGCGGGTTCGCCTGGTCCGCAAGGTGGCGATCGGCAGCCTGGCGCAGGTGGACGTGCACCCGCGCGAGGTGTTTCGTCCGCTGGTACGCGCGGGCATGCACTCGGTGATCCTGGTGCACAACCACCCCAGCGGGGAGGCGGAGCCCAGCGACGCGGATGTCGATCTCACGCATCGCCTGGCGGAGGTCGGGCGCCTGGTCGGGATTCCGGTGCTCGACCATCTGGTGGTCACGCGCAGCGACGTCGTGTCCCTGGCCGCCCTCGGCCTCTTGCCGGGCGGGCCCTGACGTCGCCGTGCAACCGAAGGTCCGGTGCGGGCCTTCGGCGGCGCAGCGAACGCTATCGACCGGAGGGCGCGGCGGCCGTGGGAGCCGCCCTTTTTTTGACCGCCCGGCGATGCGCCGTCACGATCGTCGATCTGCGAGTCGCGATGGTGCACGTCCGTATCGATCCCTTCATGCGCGTGATCCTCACGGGCTTCGTGGCCAGCTTCGTGGGCCTCTTGCTGGTCACGCTCGTGTGAGCCGCGACGCGGCGAGGGGCAAAAGCGCCGCGGGACCGAAGTCCGGCGCGGTCGTCCGCGGGCCGCGTACTCGCGATGGCGCGTGCCGCGGATCGCTCGGCAACGCGGATGGACGGGAATAAACGCAGGACCGCCTGACTTGCGGGGCCTGGGTTCTATACTCGAGCTTCGACTCCCATGACCGGCAAGCGACTGAAGGCGATCGCAAAACTCCTCGTGCTCTTCGGCGCGCCGCTTGCGTTCGTGGTGGGGCTCTTCAGTTGGGGCGTACACTGCGGAGTGCAACACCGGCACGCGATCTTGTCGTTCGAGCACGAGTGGTTGGGCCTCGACGTCGACGTGCCGCCGGCCCCCCCATCCAAAACGACCGCGACCGAGGCCCCCCCGTCCGAGGCTCCCCGGCCCCAGGACGCGACGGACGCGGGCCGCGATGGCACCGCGAAGGTCGACGAGCCCCCGAGCCACGCCCCGCCGGCCTCGAATCCTCCGCCTGCACCCGCGCACGACCCCCCGTCCGCCGATCCTCCGTCCGCCGATTCCCCGTCCGACGAGCCCGGCGAGCCCGTCCCCGCGCTGGCGACCCCCGACCCGCTGGAGGGAGATCTCGCGGCCCGTCTCGCGCTGCCGGTCACCGTGGGGATCGAGGTGCTCGTCGACCAGGAGCTGATCGATGCACATCCGGACTGGATCGACTACGTCCAGCGCACCGTCAGCGAGGCGTCGCAGATCTACCAGACGCAGTTCGGCATCACCCTCGATCTGGTCGGCGTCGGTCGATGGCCGGTGGCGACCGCGGGGATGGGCGCCGACGCGCTGCTCGACGATCTTCGCGCCCGGCCGCGCCAGTCCGGTCAGGTGCTGGTGGGCTTCACGGGTCGGCCGCTCGACGGATCGACCTCCGGACGATCCGAGACGCCGACGGCCGACAGCCCGTTCAACGGCGCCCGCGCGGTGGTGTACGCGATCCCGGGGAACCAACGGCAGCACCTGCGGACGCTGCTGCACGAGCTGGGGCATCTGTTCGGTGCGCTCGACGTGGTCGATCCCGACGACCCCGCCTACGCGGCCGGGAGCTGGATGAGCTACTCGCGGATGCGCGATCGGGTGGCGCCGTGGATCGACGCGGAGAACCGACGGCGGATCCTCGAACGCAAAGACCGGCCGTTTCGGCCCGACACGGAGGAAGACTGATGGCCGCTCCCAAGCAAGCGCCGCAGGCCGACAAGGCGCTGGTGAAGGCCGGCGAGGATGCGGACGCCGACACGCCCAAGCGAGAAGGTTGGCTGTCGTGGATCGTCGGCTGGATCCTGATGCCCACCGCGGTGGTCGGCGTGATCTTCGGTGCCGGCGTGTTGCTCGGCGCCCACATGCACGACTCGTGGTACGCCCGGACCGTGGAGTGGGTGGTCGGGATCTTCAACTGAGCCGAGGCGTGCGGCGGGTCTCCAGCCGCACTTCCTCCGCGTAGCGCTCGAGCTCGACCTCGACGTCCGCGGACGACCCACCCCATGCCCGGACCAGTCGCTCGGCGACGCGCCGGGCGATCGATCCACCGAGATCGGGATCGGTGAGCGCCAGCGGAAGGCGGCGGCGCAAGATGTCGCTGAGATGCGTGACGCCTTCGGCCGCGATGGCCTCGTCGATCTCGCACCAGCGATAGGGAAGATCGTCCACCAGGCGCTCGCCCGAGGCGGGATCGCGACGGACCGACGCCACCAGGTCGCGCGTGCGCGGCCCGTGTCGGGGGTAGAGGTCGGCCGCCAAAGGATCGCGGAGCCCGTCGGGCTCCAGCGGCGGCCCGGGGTACAACGGCTCGAGGTGCGTGTCGCAGCGTCGCAACGACGCGCGCTCGGGCGGAAGTCGGTCGCGGATGCGTCGCACCACGAGATCGACCATCTCCTCGGCCATCGAACGAAACGTGGTGAGCTTGCCTCCGACGATGCCGAGCACGCCGTCTTCGTTCGAGACGATCCGATGGCGACGCGACATCTCCACGGTCTCGCTGCCGCGCCGGGGATCGCGGACCAACGGACGCACACCCGCCCACGCGCTGACGATGTTCGCCGGGTCCAGGGGCGCGCCCGTGATCGCGCGGCGCACCACGTCCAACAGCTCGAGCTCGTCGTTTTCGGTCACGCCCGACTCGGCGGGATCGCCGGTGTAGGGCGTGTCGGTGGTTCCCAGGTACGTCCGCGTGCCCCAGGGGATCGCGAACAGGATCCGTCGTTGTCGGGGGGCTTGCAGGACCAGCGGTTGGTGGACGGGCAGGTCCCGTCGACGCATCACCACGTGAATGCCCTTGGAGAGCGTCAAGAGCCCCTCGCCCACCGCGCCCAGCAATCGACGTCCCGTCCAGGGGCCGGTGGCCACCACGGCTTGCCGTGCACGCACCTGCGTCCCGTCGGCCAGGTGCAGCACGTGTCCCTCGGGATCGCTGCCGATCGCCTCGACCTCCGCATAGGTGAGGACGTCCGCACCGTTGCGGACCGCATCTTGGAGGACCGTCAAGGTCAGCCGTGCGTCGTCGGTGATCGCGTCCTCGTACTCGACGGCGCCGCGCAGCCCCGACGGCGACAGCAGGGGCTCCGCGGCCAGGCAGGCCTCGGGCGAGAGGTAGGTGTGCGGCTCGCCGCGGTGGAAGTCGAGGGCGTCGTACAGCGTCAGTCCCAGGCGTAGCCGCCACGGCCCCAGGCGATCGCCCTGGTAGGTCGGGAACAAAAAGCGCGCGGGCGTGACCAGGTGAGGCGCCGCGGCGCGCAGCCGGCTGCGCTCGCGCAACGCTTCGTACACCAGCCCGATCTCGCCTTGCTCGAGGTAGCGCACGCCCCCGTGCACCAGTCGCGTCGATCTCGAGCTCGTCCCGAACGCGACGTCGCGGGCCTCGAGCACCAGCACGCTCAAACCTCGACGCGCTGCGTCGCGGGCGATCCCGGCGCCCGTGATTCCGGCCCCGACGATGGCGAGGTCCCATCGGCCCGCGGTCTGGATCCGCGCGCGAAGGGCCTTCAGCTCGGGTGCACCCCAGGCCACGGGCGGGATGCTCTGCGTGGTGCTGCCCACGGGCGCCCAAGGTTTGACGCCGATGCCGACGCGCGGCAAGGGCCCCGCCCGGCAGGCGCGAGCGTCCCGATTCGCAGCGGCGCACGGGCGCGTCGCCCACCGCTTCGCCTGCACGGCGGCACGCGGGCGTGAATCGTCGGTTCGTCGAGCCCATCGGCCCGGCTTGCGCGTGGTCCCCGGCATTTGTGACACTCCCGGAGCCACCGGCACTTTTGCGCCACCCAAATCACCCAGTCACCAAGCCAGGAGCCTCGATGGCCCTCTTCACCCTGTACGTGCAGTACGCGGGGCGGCCCCCCGAGACCAAGCCGTTCGACAAGGAACACATCACCGTCGGTCGCGACGTGGGCGACGTCGCCTTGCTCGACCCGCAGGTGTCCGGCCGTCAC
>CAZYSW010000027.1:3017-15711 GCA_964650105.1 uncultured Nannocystaceae bacterium | reverse complement strand
ACGGCGAGTTCCGCTTTCGTGCGGGCAAGCTGGTCTACCAGGATCTCGGGTCGACCAACGGATCGTTTCTTCCCAGCGGCGAGCGGATTTCTGCGCCCGTGGAGCTCGGGATCGGCAACGCGGTCCGCCTCGGGCAATCCGTCATCACGGTGCAGCACATCGACTTCCCCGGTGCCGCGCAGCAAAGTCGCACCATGTTCGTGGGGGCCGGGCAGGCGCCCCCGGCTGCGCAGGGGCCGTTCAGGCCGCCCGCCGCTGCGCCGGTGCCCGGGGCGAACCCGCCGATCCGTCCGCCGATGGGGGCACCCCCGCCGTCGGCCCCCCCGTCCGCGCCGGCCGCTCAGTCCTGGGGGTCGACGCCGTCGGCCCCGGCTGCGGCTGCACCCGCGAACGGACCCGGTCCGATCGGTGCGGCGCCGGGGCAGCCGCCCGCACCGGGGGGCCATCCCGCCGCCGGGCCGGCCGGTGGGTATCCGCCGGCACAGCACCCCGGTGGGTATCCGCCGGCGCCGCAACCCGGTGGAGCTCCGCCGGCACCGCAGCCCGGCGGACCTCCACCGGCACCACAGCCCGGTGGATACCCGGCGCCGCCGCAGCCCGGTGTGCCCCCGCAACCGCCGATGCAGCAACCCATGGCTGCGCAACCCGGGCAGCCCGGGGCTCCGCCGCCGCAGCCCGCCGGCGATCAGATCCAGCAGGGGCTGCGGCAGGTCGGCCAGGGCCTCGACCAGGCGTTCACCTCCGCCGACGTCAGCGCCGAGGGGATCGCCGACGACTTGAAGCAGGGTTGGAAGCTCCTGCAGCCCAACCTGGTCCCCGCCACGCTCATCCTCGGCGTGTTGTTGGTCGCCCGCGGGTTGCTGGTGGGGCTGATCTGGTACGTCCCCTTCCTCGCCTTTCTGAACTGGATTCTCCTGCTGGCGACCGTGGTGGCGTCGCTCGTCGGCATCGGTGCCCTGTACTACTTCATGGCGCAGGCGTACCTGGGTCAGCCCGTCGACTGGATCCATGCCTGGAAGGCGTCGCTGGGGCGCGGCGCGAACAGCCTGATCAGCCTGTGGGTCGCGGGGTTCATCGGCGCCCTCGCGTTTTGGGTTCCGCTGGGCTTTTTCGTGGGGGCCATCTGGTTGTTCGAGGACAAGAAGCTCTTCGAGATCAACCTTCGGAACCTCACGCTGTGGAAGCACGCGATCGGCCGAACGCTCGTGATCGCCTTCCTCACCTTCGTCGCCATGGGGATCGGTTCGTGGGTGCTCGGCTTCGTCTTGGGGCTCATTCCGTGGGGGATCGGATTTTTGCTCGCGGGGGTCGTCAGCGGGGTCGTCCAGGCCGCGGCGATGGCCTTCATGGCCGGCGTCGCGGTGCGCCTGTACTTCGTGATTCGTCAGCGCGTCGAGGGCGATCACGTCATCGACGAATGCAAGGCCAAGCTCGCGGAGATCGCTGCCGGTGCGGCGGCGATCGAGGTCCCCGGCCTGCCCGCGGCGACCGGGCAGCAGCCACCGGCGGGTCCCGGGCCCGGCGCTCCGCCGTCCGGTGTCCCGCAGGGGGCGCCGGGTTCGTATGGCCAGCCTGCGGCCCCGGGTCATCCGCCACAGGGTCCGCAGCAGCCCGGCTACCCGCCGCAGGGTGCACTGCAGCAGCCCGGCTACCCGCCGCAGGGTGCACCGCAGCAGCCCGGCTACCCCCCGCAAGGGGCGCCGCAGCAGCCCGGTTACCCGCCCCAGCCCGGCGCGCCCCAGGGCTACCCGCAGCCCGGCGGCTACCCGCAGCCTGGCGGTTATCCGCAGCAAGGCGGCTATCCGCAGCAAGGCGGGGCGCCCCAGGGCTATCCGCCGCAACCGGGATACCCGCCCCCGCCGGGCGGTGGTTATCCCGGCGGCGGTCAGCAGTGATCGCGCGCGGACGTTTCGCGTCGCGGCGATGGATCCGCACGCTGCGGATCGGCGCGACCGCGCGGGTTCGCGATCTGCACGAAACGATCCGTGTACGGGCGATCGGCGGGCGAACGTTGGTGATCTCCCGTGGGCCGCGGTTTACCCCGCTTCGATGGTTGGCATAGGCTGCGTCGCGGGGCCGAAACCGCCCCGTGCAGGAGCAGGAGCATGCCCGACGCGTCCGCGCCCACCCCCAAGCGCTACAATCTGAGCCGGCTCGATCGGCATCCCGAGTTGACGCCCGACGTCATGCGCGCCGCGTATCGCGAGGCTTGCATGGCCCGCATGCACGTCGAGCGCGTGGTGCAGGAGTGCCTCAAGGGCACGGTGAAGTTCGCGATCTGGGGCCCGGGCGAGGAGATCCACGGGACGGCCGCGGCGCTGGCCCTGCACGAGGTCGCCAACCCCGACGCATTCGCGATCTGCGGTCACTACCGATCCGCATCCCTCCTGGCGATGTGGTCCCGCCTGCGCGGCTACCAGGACTTCCACCTCGATCACATGCGCCAGCAGCTCTCCAAGGCCACCGACCCCTGGAGCGGCGGCCGGCAGATGACCGCGCACTTCAACGACATGCGGCACAACACCTTGCCGGTGCAGTCGGCCCTGGGCATGCAGATCTCGAAGTCGATCGGGTACGCCCAGGGCTTCAAGCTCAAGGGCATCCGCGACGGCCTGGTCAAGTGCATCATCGGCGACGGCACCACCGCCGAGGACGACCTGCACGAGGGGATGAACGGGGCGTCGATCCTGAAGCTGCCGTGGCTGCTCACCATCACCGACAACAACGTCGCGATCAGCGTCAAGCCCGAGGACGGGCGGGGCATCCGTGATTTCGAGGCGTACGCGCGCGCGTTCGGCTTCGCCTACTTCACCTGCGACGGCAACGACTTCATCGAGGTCTACGAGGTCACCAAGGAGGCCGCGCGGTACTGCAAGGAGCAACAGCGGCCGGCGCTCCTTTGGGTTCGCAACCTCTCGCGCCTCAACGACCACAGCTCGGCGGCGGATGTCACCTTCAAGTTCGATCAGTTCGATCCGCTGCTGTCTTTCGGCGAAGCGCTGGTCGAGCGCGGCATCCTGGAGGCGGGGGACATCGTTCGCCGCAAGGACGGAACGTCCAAGGACTACTACGCGCGCCACGATCTGGGGCGCGTGGGGAGCGAGGCGGACGCCTACATCGTCCAGACCATGGAGATCGCATCGGCCGAGCCCGACCCCGACTACGCGTCGGCGTTCGAGGACATCCGCGATCCCTTCCCCGAGGTCCGCGAGCCCGAGCCCGTCGGTCGTCCCACGGTCATCTCCATCAACGGGGCGGTGCGCTCGGCGTTGCGCGCGATTTTGCGGGCCAACCCCATGACCTGGTTGTACGGGCAGGACGTGGGGGCCAAAGGCGGCGTCATGCAGGCCACGCGCGGGCTGTTCGACGAGTTCCCAGGCCAGGTCAAGGACGCCCCCATCAACGAGCCGTTCATCCTGGGCTCGGCGGTGGGCTTCGCCCTGCACGAGGGCGCGACGGCCTTGCCGGAGATCCAGTTCAGCGACTACAGCCTCAACACGCTGCACTGGCTGGTCTACCTGGGCAACCTGCTGTGGACCTCGGGCGGCACGGTGCGCGCCAACGTCATCGTGCGCCTGCCGGTCGAGCCGCTCCACGGCGGGGCCGTCTACCACTCGATGTGCATGGAGGGCTTCTACGGCTCGATCCCGGGCCTGACCATCGTGGCCCCCACCACGTCCCGCGACGTGTACGGCCTTTTGCGCACGGCGGCCGAGTACACCGGGCCCGTGTTGTTCTTCGAGAGCAAGGGGCTGTATCGCATGCCGCTGGGTGATGCGTTCCCCGGCGAGCCGACCGATCCCAAGGAGGTCGCGGCGCTCAAGCGAGCAATCGCCTTCGAAGGGCTGGCACCCGATCTGCCCGACGACTTCCGGGTGCCGCTGGGCAAGGCGGCGGTGCGTCGCACGGGCTCGGACCTCACCATCGTGACCTGGGGGCGGTGCACGCTGTTCGTGGCCAAGGCGGCCGAGGTCCTGTCCAAGCAGCACGGGATCGAGGCGGAGGTCATCGATCTGCGGACCGTGGTGCCCCCCGACATGGAGACCGTGCTGACCAGCGCGCGCAAGACCGGTCGCGTCCTGGTGGTCCACGAAGACCGCGTCTTCGCGAGCGTCGGTCGCGAGGTGCAAGGCCAGGTGATCGAGGCGATGCCCGGCAGCGGCGTGGTCACGCGGGTGCTGGGGCAGGATCCCGTCCCGGGCATCCCGCAGAACGTCCATCTCGAGGAGCAGGTCGTCGTCTCGCCCGAGAAGGTCGTCGCCGCCGCCCAGGAGGTGATGGCGGTGAAGCCCGCCTCGGTCGCCACCGCAGCGCCGGCGTCGGCCGCTTTCGCGCCGCCGCAGATCCTCTGGACGCCCAACCGCAACTTCGTGTGTTGACGTGAGCGAGGCCGTGGCGGCCTCCGCCGCGGGCGCGACACGTCGGAGGCGGGTACACTCCCCCGGGCCCATGGACCTGGGTGAAGACGAGCTGCGCGTCGCGGGATTGACCCTCCGCGGCACCACTCGGGGTGGGATCCAGACCTGCCTGATCGTGCCCGAGCTGCGGGTGATGTTCGACGTGGGGGGCCGGATCCCGGGGCAGCTCAAGCAGTCCACGATCCTCGTTTCGCACGGACACCAGGATCACCTTGGGGGCCTTCCGTACCTCGTGTCGCAGCGTCACCTGCTGGGCCTGGGCCCGCCCGACGTCCACCTGCCCGAGGAGATCGTCGACCCCCTGCGCCGGATCTTCGACGCCTGGGCCGAGATCGAGGGATTTTCGCTGGAGGTGAACCTCGTCGGCCATCGCCCCGAAGATCGCGTGGTGGTGGGCAAGGATCTGGTCGCCACGTGCATCCGATCGGTGCACCGCGTGCCGTCGCTGGCCTGGATCATCGAGCGGGTCACCCGTCGGCTGCGTCCCGAGCACGAAGGGCGCCCGCCCGACGAGCTGCGGGCGCTCCGCGAGCAGGGCGTGGACGTCACCGCGGAGCACCGGGTTCCGCTGCTGTGCGTATCGGGCGACACGCAGATCGAGCTGTTCGTTCGCGAGCCTCGCGTGCGTCGGTGCAGGGTGCTGGTGTACGAGGTGACGTCGTGGGACGACTCGCGCACGGTGGAGGAGATCCGCGCGTGGGGACACACCCACGTCGACGAGATGCTCGAGCACGTGGAGGCTTTCGAGGGCGAGGCGCTGGTGCTGGTGCACCGCAGCCCCCGCCACACCAAGGCGCAGGCCCAGCGGATCGTGGCCGAGCGCTTTCCCCCCGAAGTGCGGGAGAAGGTCCATGTCTTCGGGCGATGAAGCACCGCGCGGACGCGACCCCGATGTGCTCGTCCTCGGTGCGAGCTTCGCGGGCATCGAGGTGGTTCGGCAGCTCGTGCGACGGACCGAGGGACCCTCGGTGCGGATCGCCGTGGTCGATCGCCAGGCCGAGCACCCCTACATCCCGTTGGTGCACGAGCGCTTGTGCGGCCGACTCGCGGCCGACGACGCGCGGCTGAGGACGTCCACGTACGTGCGCTCCTTTCCGGGCGTGACCTTCGTGCAGGACGAGGTGACGGGCTTCGATCCCCCGAACAAGGAGGTGACCCTCGCCTCGGGCCGCCGGATCCGCGCACGCTTCGTGGTCGTCGCGCTCGGCTCGGTCCTCGCCCCTCCGCCCGATCTGGCCGGTGCCGAGCACCTGCACGTCTACAAGCGCGGGCCGGAGCTGTCGCGGGCCGAGGCCGCCCTGCACCGCGTGCTGTCGACGGGCGGCACGGGCCCTCGACCGCGCGTGGTCGTCGTCGGCAACGGGATCACCGGCGTCGAGCTGGCCGGTGAGCTCGCGAGCCTGGAACGCGAACGCCCGCCGGGCTGGGCCGCCCCCACGGTCGTGCTGGTGGGCGCCGGCCCGCGTCTGTTGCCCACCCATTCACCCAACGTCGGTGCGCGAGCCGAGCGTGCGCTCGTTCGCCAGGGCGTGACGCTCGAGCTCGGCGCGCGCGTGGTGGAGGCGCGCCCCGGCGCGGTGACCCTCGTCGGGCCGGACGGCGCGCGGGCCGAGTTGCCGTGCGATCTCGCCTTTTGGGCCGGAGGCGTGCGGCCGCCCGAGGTCCTCGCCGCGCTCGGCCTGCCCCGCACCGACGACGGATGGCTGGCCGTCGGTCCCACGCTGCAGTGTTTCCCCACGCCCACGCCGACCCATCCCGACATCTTCGCGTGCGGCGACGCGGTGCGCATCGTGGGCGGGGAGGGGATCTGGTCCACCATGCAGCGGGCGATCGAGTGCCTGTGGCAAGCCAAGGTGGTGGCCAGCAACCTCGGCACGTTGTTGTCGGAGCCCGCGGGCTATCCCCAGGGCGTGCCACCGCTTCGGCCGCACGTGCCGCACGACACCTTCTTTTACGGGATCAGCCTCGGCGCCCGTTCGCTCGTCGTCTACCGACGCTGGGTGCTCGACCTCCCGGGGATCAACCACTGGTTTCGCCGTTGGCTGATGCGCATGTACTTCGCCCGCTATGCGCCCGTTCCCGGTGCCGTCACCGGAGACGACGCGGCGCGCGTGCGCGACTGAGGGGTCCCGAGCCCGTCGGGCCCGCCCGGTCCGGCTAGGCTCGGGCGCCGGCCAGCCCGAGGCGGCGCAACAGCGGGGCGATGGTCAGGCCCTGGACCAGGATCGAGAAGCACACCACCACGTAGGCCATGGTCACGAGGATGTCGCCGGTCTCCACCAGGTCGCCGGTGAGCTTCGCCTTCAACGACAGCGCCAGGGCGACCGACACGCCGCCGCGCAGGCCCGCCCAGGCGAGCACCCGCGTGACTCCGGGGGTGAAGTCCTGGGATCGACGCAGCATCGCCACCATCCCACCGACCGACAAGAAGCGAGCCAGGAGCGTCAGCGGCACCATGAGCAGCCCCACCACCAGGTAGCTGGGGGCGAGGCGGATCACCAGCACTTCCAGGCCGATGAGCACGAAGAGGACGGCGTTGAGGATCTCGTCGAGCAGCTCCCAGAACTCGTCCATCCGCCGCGCCGTCTCCTCGGTCATCGCCGAGATCCGGCCCCGGTGCCCGACGAACAGGCCCGCGATGACCATCGCCAGCGGACCCGACAGGTGCAGGGCGGTGCACAGCACGTATCCCCCCGTCACCCCGGCGAGCGTCAGGAGGACCTCGGTCTTGTAGTCCTCGATGGCCCGCATCAACAACACCAGCAAGAACCCCAGCGCCGCGCCCACCAGCGCACCCCCGCCGACCTCGACCAGAAACAGCTCGCCCATGCCGAGGGCCTGGGCCAAGAGCGCGTCGGTGGTGTCGGACGCGGAACCGCCCGAGCCCGTCGCGATGCGGACCAGCCCCAAGAACACGACCACGCTGACGCCGTCGTTGAAGAGGCTCTCGCCCGCCAGCTTGATCTCGATGCTCTTGGGGGCGCCCACCTTCTTGAGGATGGCCAGCACCGCGATGGGATCGGTGGGGGCGATCACCGCCCCGAAGATCAGGCAGTAGATGAACGCAACCTGCAGGCCGAAGGCCTGCATCACCAGCCACGCCGCGACCCCCACCAGCACCGTCGTCAACACCACGCCCGCCGTCGCCAGCACGAAGATCACGATGCGCTGGTTCTTGAGCTTGTCGAGATCGACGTGGAGCGCACCGGCGAACAGCAAGTAGCCGAGCATGCCGTGCATGAGCGTCTTGTCGAAGTCGATCGACGCCATCATGTGCTGCACCGGTTCGGTCCAGGCGGGGGCCACGTGCTGCAACAGGAGCAAGCCCACCGCGTGCAGGAGGGCCAGCGTCATCAGGCCGATGGTGACCGGCAGCCCAAAGAAGCGCTGATTGATCCAGGCGAAGAGCCCGGCGAGCGAAAGCAAGATGGCGCTGATTGCGAGCAACGACATGGTGCGTCTCGTGTCTCGTCGAAGGTCTCGTGTCTCGTCGAAGGCTGGGGGCGGGAGTGTACCGAGCGTTCCGACGGCGCGACGACCCCCTCGAGGCGGCGAGCCTTCGTTTTCTCGGGCGAAGGCCCCATCTCCGACGACTCGGCCCCGTGACGCCGGCAAGGTGGCTCGATCCCCGACGTGGCCCGATCGTCCCGCGGCGCGAAGGAAGCGGACGTGCCGGGTTCGGGCCGCCGCGCTTGACCGTGGGCGGGCGAAGCGTCATCGTTGAGGGGTATTCATGGATTTGACTCGGCTGCCCCCTTCGCTGTTGCTCGCGCTCGGTCTCGCCGCGTGCACCGAGGACAAGGAGACCTCGACGTCGGCGTGCCTGGACATCGGACCGGCGACCGAGACGTCCGGAGCTTCGACGGGGAGCATGGAGACCTCGACGAGCGCATGTCTGGGCGTCGAGCCCACCACGGGGGACACCACGGGGATCACCAGCGGACCTTGCCTCGACATCACCTCCGGTCCGTGCCTCGCCCCTGAGCCCACCACCGACACGGATACGGACGCCGACACCGAGGGCACGAGCACCGGTGCGGCGGACACCGGCACGACCGGCGACGCCCTCGCCGCCGCGCCGCGGGCCGACGTGGTGGACCGCCTGGCCGATCACGGGATCCTCCCCCCGGACGTCGTCGCCCGCCTGCGCGCCCGCGTCTCGACAAGCAACCCGCGTTAGTCGGGCCTCTCGGTGTGCCCTCGGCTTGCCGACCGTCCGCGGTGGGTCAGCGTGCCCTCGGCGAGCCGAGATGAAGATCGTCGTCTTCGGTCTGACCGCGAGCTCTTCGTGGGGGAACGGGCACGCCACGTTGTGGCGCGCCCTGTGCAACGCCCTGAGCGCGCGGGGGCATCGGGTCACCTTCTTCGAGCGCGACGTGCCGCACTACGCCGCGCACCGCGACCTTCGTGATCCGCACGGATGGACGCTGCGCATCTATCCGGACTGGCCGACCGTTCGGCGGGAGGCCGCGGGGGCGCTGCGGGCCTCCGACGTCGCGATCGTGACCTCCTACTGCCCCGATGGCGTCGCCGCGACCCGGCTGGTGCTCGACTCGACGATCGCCGTCCGATGCTTCTACGACATGGACACGCCGGTGACGCTGGAACGCCTCGAGCGCGGCGAGCCCATCGACGCGATCGATCCGCAGCTCGGTCTGGGCGGCTTCGACCTCGTGCTCAGCTACGTGGGCGGCGAGGCGCTGTCGGCTTTGCGCGAGCGCCTCGGTGCGCGTCGCGTCCGGCCGTTGTACGGCAGCGTCGATCCCCGCGTCCACACGCCCGTCCACCGCGCGAACGCGGCGTCTCGCCGGTACGCGGCGTCGTACCTCGGCACGTACGCGGCCGATCGCCAAGGCGGGCTCGAGACGCTGTTTTTGGCCCCCGCGCGACGCCTTCCGCACGCCTCGTTCGTGCTCGGGGGGCCGATGTATCCGGCGGACTTCGGGTGGTTGCCCAACCTCGACTACGTTCCGCACGTCTCCCCGCCCGAGCACGGCGCTTTTTATGGCTCCGCCCCCCTGACGGTGAACGTCACGCGCGCGGCGATGGCCCGCACGGGGTACTGCCCCTCGGGGCGCCTGTTCGAGGCGGCGGCGTGCGCCGTCCCGGTGCTCAGTGACGCGTGGGCGGGGCTCGAGACCTTCTTCGAGCCCGGCCGCGAGATCCTGATCGCCCGCTCGGCCGACGAGGCGCTCGACGCCGTCGCTCGCCCGGCGGCCGAGCTGGCGGCGATCGGGCGTGCGGCGCGGCGTCGCGTGCTGGCCGAGCACACCGCCGATGCGCGCGCCCGCGAGATGGAGGCGCTGTTGCAGGGCTGAGTCGTCGGGGGATCGCGCGATGTGGGGAATCATTCCAGCCGCGGGGCAGGGGACGCGCATCCAGCCGCTGGCGTTCTCCAAGGAGCTCCTGCCGATCGGCCGCGCGGTGCAGGGGCACGCCGAGCGCCCCAAGGCGGTCAGCGAGCACCTGGTGGAGCGCATGATGCTGGCGGGGGCCGAGCGTTTGTGCATGGTGGTGTCGCCGGGCAAGCACGACCTGCTGCGCTACTGGGGGCAGGACCCGCGCGCCGACGCGTTCTGCTTCGTGGTGCAACCCCGGCCGCTGGGGTTGTGCGACGCGATCTTCCGTGCGCTGCCCTGCATCGCCGAAGGACAGGAGGTGCTCGTGGGCTTGCCCGACACCATCTGGTTTCCGGTCGACGGCTTTTCCTTGTTGCCCGGCGGCGGTTTGTCCTTCTTGCTGTTCGAGGTCGATCGCCCCGAGCGTTTCGACGCCGTCGTCACCGATGCCGCGGGGCGGGTGCAGGAGATCCAGGTGAAGGCGCCCGTCTGCTCCACCCGCTGGATCTGGGGCGCGTTTCGGCTGACGGGGGCGGTCTTGGGGGAGCTGTACGCGCTGTGGCGAACCCGCGGGTGCAGCGACGTGTATCTGGGCACGCTCGTCAACGCCTACCTTGCGCGCGGCGGCACGGCCCTCGGCGTGCCGCTCGGACGCCGATACGTGGACGTGGGGACCGTCGACGGCTACTACGACGCGGTTCGTTTGCTGAGCGGCGAGGTCGATCCATCGCCCGAGCCGCGGTCGTCGTCGCGCCGGGCCCCCGGCGTGCGCCGATGAGGGCGCTCAGCGTACGGTGAAATCCGTGCTGCTCAGCGCGATGGGCAGGTCGGGGTCGACCGGACGCGCATGGGCGCGGTGGTGGCCGGGCCCCAGCGTGACCAAGAGGTGGAACGGCGCCCGCGATCGACCGACGACCTGGTCGTCCACCACGAACTCGACCTCGTCGACGTCGAGGTGGCCGTGCACCTGCGCCCTGAGCTCGACGCGGTCGGTGGTCGCGTCGCGGATGTAGACGACGTCGCCCGGAGGTGGTGCGGTCATCTCCAGGGCCGGGTGGACCGGTGCGCCACAGCCCCGCACGTCCGCGCGCCGTAGCCACGCGATGCCGTAGGCGTCGGTCGGCGACGCCCGGCCTTGCAGCCAGAGGTCGAACGCCTCGGGGAGCATCGCGACCGGCGTTCCACCCTCGGGGGCACAGGCGTATCCCCGTGGCGTTCGGACTGCGTGCACGTGCACGTCGCAGGCGTGGTCGGGCATCGACGCGGCGGGGATCCGGCGCGTGACCGCGCGCGGACAGGCGGGACCCGGCGGTAGGCCGGACAGGGGACAGACTTCGACGGGCACCAGAAGCTCCGGGTCCCACAGGGGGCGGCGGGTGGTCACGTCGCGCATCGCTCGTCGCATCACGTCGGCGAACAGCGGGCCCGCGCCGCTCGCCCCGGTCACGGCGTGCATGGCTCGACCGTCGGCGTTGCCGACCCACACCGCCACGGTGCGCTCGCGCGTGTAGCCGATTGCCCAGGCGTCGTGGTGGCCCGAGCTCGTGCCCGTCTTGACCGCGACCGGAAACCCGATGTCGAAGGGGCTTCGGCCGGGAACGAGGCGCACGCGCGCCAGCGGGTCGGCCAGCGCTTCGGTGACGGCCGCCGCGATCTCGGGGGCGAGCACCCGGCGGTTGGGCGCCACCGGATCGTCGGGGGTGTAGCGCAGGGGGCGGAAGCTTCCGCCCCGAGCCAGCGTCGCGTAGGCCGCCGCGAGCTCGCGCAGCTCGACCTCGCCGGTCCCCAGCGCCAGCGACAACCCGTAGTGCGTCGCGTCGCGGTCGAGGCTGGCGATCCCCAGGGCGCGCAGCGTGTCGAGCAGTCGCTCGGGCCCCACCGTGTCCAGCAGGCGCACGGCGGGCACGTTGAGGCTCGCCGCCAGGGCCTCGGCCGCGGACACCGGACCCGCGAAGGCCCGGTCGAAGTTCCGCGGGCTGTAGCGTTGCCCCCCGGTCTCGGCGAAGGTGGTGGGCACGTCGGCCAGCATGCTCGCCCCGTGCAGACCGTCGGCGAAGGCCAGGGCGTACACGAAGGGCTTGAGGGTGGAGCCCGGCTGTCGGCGGGCGCGGACCATGTCCACCTGACCGGAGATCGTCGGGTCGTGAAAGTCCGCGCTCCCCACCCACGCCAGGATCTCCGCCGTGTCGTTGTCGATCACCAAGACCGCGGCATCGTCGACGGCGGCCTGCTCGAGCGTCGACAGGTGCGTTCGCACCAGCCCCTCGACGTCGCGCTGAAGCGCGGCGTCGAGGGTCGTGCGGGTCACGTCGCCTCGGGCGAGCCGACCTTCGGCGCGCAGGGTCTGGACGAAGTGCGGGGCGTTAAACGGGCGGGACCGCGGGCGCGGCCGGACCGGCTCGGCCCAAGCGCGCTCGAGCTGCGCGGCATCGAGGTGCCCGTCCTCGGCCAAAGCCTCCAGCAACGCCCGCTGCCTCGAGATCACGCGCTCGGGGTGCCGGTACGGATCGAGATGGGTCGGCGCACGGGGAAGCACCGCGAGAAAGGCCGCCTGGGCCCAGCTCAGGTCGCGGCTGGCCACCCCGAAGTAGCCGCGCGCGGCCGCCTCGGGGCCGATCAACCCGTGACCGTAGGGAAGGCGGTCCAGGTAGGCGCCCAAGATCGCGTCCTTGTCGAGCTGGGCCTCCAGGTTCTGCGCGCGCGCGGCCTCGCGGATCTTCACCCGCAGGTTCCGGCTCGACGGCGCTCCCCCGTTGTCGAGCAGCTTGACGAGCTGCTGGGTGATCGTCGAGGCGCCCGAGACCACCCGACCGGCCTCGAGATTCTGGAGGGTCCCGCGCACGATGGCCCACCGATCGACCCCGTCGTGCGCGAAGAAGCTGCGGTCCTCGGCGACGATGGTCGCCACCACGATCCGGGTGCCGACCTGATCGAGGG
>CAZYSW010000027.1:0-3007 GCA_964650105.1 uncultured Nannocystaceae bacterium | reverse complement strand
GTCCGTGCTCGGCCGGGAGCTCGCGGAGCAACTCGCCTCGGCGGTCGACGATCCGGTGCCCGCGGTGCCAGGTGTCCGCCAGGCGATCGCGAGGATCGCCGACGCGCGTTCGCACTGCGCCCCAGGCGAGGTCGAGCACCGCGCCCACGATCCCGAGCAAGAGGCACCACAGCCGCAGCCGGGTCATCCGAGGGCTCGTCCGCACGCCGTGGGTCATGGCACCACCGTCATTTGGGCCGCGTCCCCGTAGCCCAGGCTGCCGGGCTCGTACATGAGCTCGCCCAGCGTGGGCGGGACCGCGAACGTCCCGGGTGTGGTGGCGCGCATCAGGTAGGTCGCCGCCGCGTGCTCGCCCCACACCTGGTCGAAGTACACGTAGACGCGATCGTCGCGGAGGTCGAAGTGGCTCGCGTCGTTGCCGGTGTCGAGAAACCGGCGCAGCGCGTGATCGCGGGGGAGGTCGGGTGGACGCGCCACGGTCCACAAGTCGGGCTGTACCGGCTCGAAGCCGGCGGGGATCCGATCGGTGAGCGCGAGGTAGCGGATCCGGCTCGCGTCGAGCCGCTCGTGGGGGAGGCGGGCCACCAGGGTCACGCGTACGAGCTGCCCCGCCGACACCGCTTGCGGATCGATCGGCGCGCCCTGGGGGTCGGTGTAGATCCGGAAGATATCGGGGGCCGCCGGCTCGGAGGTCGCAGCCGGGCCGTGGGGATCGTCGAAGCCACGCAGCCAGCGGGCGTCGACCGAAAACCCGACCCGCGCGGCGGCGGTCGTCTCCAGCCGCAAGAGTGCGCGTCGGCCCCGGACGGCCTCCAGCGGGATCCGGTAGCGCCGTGCGCCCGGCCCCAGCCGCGCGCTGTCTTCGGGATCCGCCTGCAGCTCGACGCCGTCGAGCAGCGCCCGCACGGCGCCGGGCTCGTCGTCTCGCGACAGCACGTGCTCGCGCAGGGCGAGCAGGGCGTGCGCCGTCGACTGCGTGGTGTATCCGGACGTCTCCGCCAAGAGCGGCTCCACCAACCGCGAGAGCTTGGGCGAGTCGGGTCTCCACCGCGCCAGCGCGAGCGCGGCCTGGGCTCGCGAGCGCGTCGTCGATCCCCAGTAGCGATGGGCGTCGCCGGGTTCGGGCAGGACGACGTTGCCGTGGTCGTCGATGGCCGCCTCGATCCGGTCGAGGAGCGCGTCGAGGCGATCGCCCTGATGCGGCAACGTGCCGAGCGCCAGGGCCAGGCTCGACAGCCCGTACAGGCCCTGCGCGTCGGCGAGATCGGCGAGCATGTCCGCGCTGGAGACGGGCAAGGCCTGCGCCTCGGCCAACGCGAGCGCGATGGCGGCCACCACCTCGGCGTCTCCGGGGCCCTGGCTCGGACGGCTCTGGAGGTGGCTTTGCAGGTAGTCCCGCATGCCCTCCAGCAGCCCCGAGGGGGGCTCGATGCCGGCTGCGGCCGCCAGGGCCACCGCGCGCATGGCATACGCGGTGCCGAACATGTTCGGCACCGGCTGCCCCGGCCAGTACGCGAGCCCGCCGCTGTCGGTCTGCATCGAGGCCAGTCGCTCGAGGCCGCTGCGGATCCGGGCGTCGATCTGCGCGCGATCCCAGCGGACGAAGCCGAGCCGCGGCAGGACGTCGCGCGCGGCCAAGAGGGGCAGCGTGCTGGAGGTCGTCTGCTCCAGACATCCGTGCGGAAAGGCGATCAGGTACTCCAGCTTCGCGCCCAGCTCCGGCCACAGCGACGAGCCCAACGTCACCACGAGCGCCTCGTCGCCCGGCCGAGTGCGCACGTCGGCGGGGATCTCCAGCTCGATGTCCTGCGCGCGCTCGAACTTGCCGACCAGGCGCGGGCGCTCCTCGATGCCGGGCGCACCGATCGGGATCTCGACGGCGACGCGATCGCGTTCCACCCTGGCCGCGTCGCGGACCGAGAAGGTCAGGGGCATGGCCCCCGGGCCCACCGCGACGGTCTCGAAGCCCACGCGGCGCGCGCTGTGGGCGGGGATGTCGACGGTTCGCGTGGCGCTGCCGAGCGCGACGATGACCCGCTGATCGTGTGCCTCGCCGTTGTGCGCCATCACGGCGGCTTCGAAGCGATCGCCCGTCAGCGCGAAACGGGGGACGACGGGCTCGAGCATCAAGGGCTTGCGCACCTCGAAGCTCGCCTCCGCGGCGGCGCCCCGACCCTCGGCGTCGAGCACCACCGCCGTGATCCGAAAGCGGCCGAGGTTGTCGGGCAGATCGAGCTCGGTGGCGATGCGCCCCCGGGCGTCGGTGCGCAGGCTCGGCTTCCACAAGGGGGTGAGCACGAACTCCTGCCGCGTCGTCACCAGGCTCTGGGCCGCGTCCCCACCCCCGTCGCCGCCGACGGGGCTGCGCTCGAGCAGCGACGACAGGGCGTGACGCGTGTCCAGGACGTCGAAGTCCAGGCGTACGCCCGAGCGCAGCGCGGTGACGGGATCGGGCGCGTGGTGGTCGGTCAGGCGCAGCGCCCCCTCGTCGACGACGGCGAGCGCGACCTCGGCCCCCTCGACCGGACGGCCCCCGTGCTCCACCTGCAGCTCGATGCGCGCCCGCTCGCGCGGGGCGTACCGATCGCGGTCGCTGCCGAGCCGGACGTCGAGGCGAGCGTCGCGGGTGTCGATGGGGATCCGCACCGCGCCCACGTGCCAAGCCGCCGCGCGCTCGTCGGTGAAATCGCGGGGCAACAGGGTCACGGTCGCGTACACGTGGGGGGCGTGCGCCGCCTCGACGGGCATCGTGAACACCACCCGCCCGCCCGCGACCTCGCGGGCCTCGCTGTGCAGGATCGCGCCGCGCTCGACGGTGAAGATCGCCGTGGCGCGGGGAAACGGGTTGTCGACCGCGATGCCGACGGTCGTTCCGGGCGCATGCGGCCCGCGCCCCTCCTGCACGGTGACCTCGAGCCGCCGACGCGCGTCGGGCCGCACGACGTCCTCGTCACCGCCGCGTCCCCACGCCCACAGCTCGGTCTGCCCCCCGGGAACGCCGTCGACC
>CAZYSW010000026.1:0-21833 GCA_964650105.1 uncultured Nannocystaceae bacterium | reverse complement strand
CGTAGGTGTCGCACAGCGACGGGCCGCCAACGCGCGGCTGTGGGCGTGGCGAGCCCACTGGGTGTACCCCGACCCCGCCGCCCCCGAGGAGACGGCCCTGCGCGCGGTGGCGCGCCTTCGCGATCTGGACGTCGATCTGGACGCCCCGGGGGAGGAGAAGGCCGACGCCGTCGGTCGTCGCCGGGTGGGCGCTGGTGGGCGGAGGGATCGCCTCGGACGTTGGGGGGTGTGGTGCTGCTGGCCATGCACGGCAGCGAAGCGGGGTGCCCTGCCGATCCTCGCGGTGGACCCTGCATCCCGCTGGTCTATCGGACCGTGGTACCCGGTGCGGTCACGCTCGGGGTCGGCGTGGCGGTGCTCGGCACCGGGATCGGTCTTGTCGTCGCAGGGCGCAAGCGAGACGCTCGGCGAGCCACCGCCTCGGTCGCGCCCACCTGGGGTGGCGTGCGGGTGAGCGGCCGATTCTGAACGCGCGAGCCTCCTGTCGGCCGGCCGTCGAACGGCACGCGTGCGTTCGGGGGTGATCCTCGTCCCGTGGGGTGACGACGTCGTCGACCGGTTCGCCGGACGAAGGCTCGCCCAACCGCACGCACGGCTTTGCGATCCTGCTCGCGGCCCGAATTGACGGGTGGCCTTCGCCTCGTAGGTTGTCGCTCCATGTGGCCGGTGCTCGTCCTCGTGGGCGGGACGTGTTTCGCGGGACCGGCCCGCATCGAGTCGCCGGTCGTGAACCCGCCACCGAGCTTGCCTGCGCAGGCGATTCCGCTCTCGCCGTTTCCGGGCGACGTCTCGCACGTCCGCGCCCAAAGAGCGCAGCGCGGCGATGCGAGTGGACGACGATCCGACGTGGCGGAAGACGGGGAGGCGCGCGAGGACGGTGACCACGAGGCGCCCGCGTTCCGGCAGATGATCCCGCCGCGGAGCGTCGACGCGGCCCCGCCCGATCGCGCCGCCGGGTACGCGGTGACCCCACGGCGCCGCAACGGGTGGCGGTGGATCCCGCGGATCGCGTTCTACTTGCCGCGCCGCGCGGTCGAGCTGGTGACCACGCCGTTCGAGTACGCGCTGGTCGTCTACCAGAAGTATCGGCTGAAGTATCGGGTCCTCGACATCTTCTTCGACGAGCGGAGGACCTTCGGGATTATCCCGACCGCCTTCGTCGAGACCGGGCTGGGCTTCAACGGCGGCGTTCGGGTGTTCCACCACGACCTGTTCGGGCACGGCGAGAGCCTGTATCTGCGCCTGGGCTGGGGCGGGCTGTATCGCCACATCTACGCGGCGAGGTTGGGGCTGGGCGACTTGCTGGGTCCGAACCTGGATCTGTCCTTCGACGTTCGACACGCGGTGCGGCCGCGCATGCCGTTCTTCGGCATCGGCAACGACGACGAGATCGACGACGACACGCCCCTTTCGCTGCCGCTGGATCCGGTCGCGACCGATTTCGCCGTCGACACCCGCTACCGCATCGACGAGGTGCGCTGGGGGTTGCAGCTCGGCATTCGCCTCACCGATCACCTGCAAGCGGTCGTCGAGCACCGATGGACGTGGGCCGAGTTCGGCCATGCGCGCGGCCTTTCGGGCAGCGAGCAGATCGCCAAGGTGTACGACGAGGAGAAGCTGGTCGGGTGGGGCGAGGGCCTGTTTCATCACTATACTGAGCTGGCGCTGGACTTTTCCTGGCTGCGGGTGCGCTACCCCTGGATCTCCGCGGTCACGCCGTCGTCGGGGTGGACCGCGCGGGCCTACGCGGGGGTGGCCGACGGGATTCGAGGCGATCCGACCGAGCTGATCGCGACGGGAGGCGCGCTGGCGCGTTACTTCGATCTGTACGGCGGCGACCGGGTGCTGCTGATCCGCGTGGCCGCCGACGCGGTGCACGGCCGGCGAGACCGAATCCCCTTCACCAGCTATCCCACGTTGGGGGGGCCCAAGCGGTTGCGCGGCTACCGGCGCGATCGCTTCCGCGATCGCTTCTCGACCTTGCTCGCGCTGGAGTACCGGTTCCCGGTCAACCGCAGGACCAGCGGGTTCGTGTTCTCCGAGGTGGGCCGGGTGTGGCCGCGGGCGTGGATCGTCGATGTCCGCGGTCTGGACCGCATGCGGGCGACGTTCGGCGGGGGCGGCATCTTCTACGTCGGCGACTCGCTCGTCACCCGGATTCAGGTCGCCGGCTCCGTGGACGGCACGTTCACGTTCTTCTTCGGGTTGTAGGGCCATGGTCCACGTCGTCGCGTCGAAGATGGCCGATCGCTCCGCACCGGGTCGTGGTGACGGGCACGTGCCCGTGCAAGGGTCGAGCCGCCGACGGTCACGGCCCCCGAGGCGTCCGTCGAGGCTGGCGTTGGGGATCGTCGCCTCGGCAGCGGCCGTGGCGGGGTGTGCGACGGGGTCGAGCGTGTCTTCGGGGGTGCGTTTCGCCAACGCGCCCATCGTTTGGGCGGTCGACGATCGGGAGGACCTGCCGCGACCCGATCACACCGTGTACTGGCCGATCGCGTTCAAGCTGCACCAGATCCGGGTGGTCCCCGTGACCCATGCGCTGTCGGTGCCCGACCGCGTGCCCGCGATGAACGTCAACGCGCTGGGCGAAGTCCCCGATTCGACGTGGTTCTACGGTCGGATCGGACGACGCGCGTTGACACCCGCCGACGTGGCGGCCGGACCGGCGGGCAAGCCCTTCCCGGGTCCGGACGAGCCGTGGACGATCGTGTCCGCCAAGATCCAGGGGACGGCGCCGGGGTTGGTGGTCGAGGACGGTGAGGGCAACCGCTTCCTGGTCAAGTTCGACGAACCCGACGCGCCGGAGATGGAGTCGGCCAACGAGGTCATCACCCAGCGACTTCTGTGGGCGCTCGGCTATCACACGCCCATCAACAACGTGACCTACCTGGATCCGAAGCGGCTGCGGATCGCACCGGGGGCGACCCGGCAGGACGAATACAAGCACGAGCGCCCCTTCACCGAGGCGCACCTGCGCAAGGTGTTGGCGAGGGCGGCGCGGGCCCCCGACGGCACCTACCGCGTGTTCGCGAGCCGCTTTCTGCCCGGCGAGCCCGTCGGAGGGTACACCGGCACCGGGGTGAGGCGAGGCGATCCGAACGATCGCGTGCCGCACCAGCACCGCCGCGAGCTGCGTGCGCAGCTCGTCTTCTTCGGCTGGCTCGCGCACACCGACATCAAGCCCGACAACCGCCTCGACGTGTGGGTCGAGGATCCCGAGCGCCCCGGGCATCACTTCGTGATGCACTACCTGCTCGACTTCGGAAAGTCGCTCGGTGCGTTCGGGATCGCCAAGTTTCACCCGAGCGACACGTACGCGCACGACTTCGACTACAAGTACGACACGCTGTCGTTGCTGGCGATGGGGTTGTGGAAGCGCCCGTGGGAGGGGCACTACGAGCAGCCGCATCCGCTCGTCGGTCGCATCGACGTGGAACATTATCGGCCGGAGCTGTTTCGTCCCTACCGGCCCTACGAGCCGATGTTTTGGTTCGACGCGATCGACGGGTGGTGGGCGGCCAAGACCTTGCTGCGGCTGACGCCCGAGCACATCCGGGCGGCGGTGGAGCAGGGCAAGTTTTCGGATCCGGAAGCGACCGAGATCCTGGTGGAGATTCTGGTGGGGCGCCGGCGCAAGGCCGCGCGCTGGTTTCTGCGCGACGTCAATCCGATCGGGGACGTGGTCGTGCACGTGGGATCCGAGGGCACGCGGCTGTGCGCGGAGGATCTGTGGCTGCGCTACCGCCTGGGGGGGGATCACGCGCCGCGGGCTCATGCCGCGTGGGTCTACGACTTCGAGGGGCGACCGATCGGGGGGCGTCGACGCATGCGCGCGATCGAAAGCGGGTGGTTTTGCACCCCGGCGCTGCCCGAAAGCCGCAGCGAGGATGGCTACACCATCGTCGAGCTGAGGGCGTTGCGCGGCCGACACGGGGTTCCGCCGGTATGGGTGCACCTGGCCCGAGACCCCGCGCAGGGGGGCCTGCGGATCATCGGTATCCACCGCGCCTACCCCGCGATCGCGGCGCGCGGCGGTGAGCCGCACCGGGGCGTGGCCCGATCGATCCTGGTTGCGGGCTCAGCCGCCCTGGGAGGCGAGGACGCGCAGTAGCTTGAGGGCGAGCTCGCGTTGCTCGGGGCGGAGGCGATCCCACACCCGACGCAAGGCCCGATCGGGCAACGTCACCTCCTCGCGTGCGAGCTGGGCCTGACCCTTGCCGGAAAGCGGAGCGCCGGACTTGCGGGTGGGTAGGCCGAGGGCGGCGTCGAGCAATCGTCCGGGCGGAATGCCGAGCACCTCGCCGATGTCGACGAGGCGGACCAGCGACGGGGCGGTTCGGCCCGATTCGATCCGCTGCATGCTGCGAGCTTCGATGCCGATCGCCTCGGCGAGCTGCGACTGCGTGAGCCCGCGTTGCTGGCGAGCGTGCGCGATCTGCGTGCCCAGGCGGAGCAGCACGACGTCTTCAGCGGCACTCATCGGTCGCGCGAACGGTCTCCGGTCCGCGGGCCGACGAGAAGGCCTGAATATGTCGCGACCCCAGGTGTCGGGTATGCTTCATCCCGACGCGAGATCGCCTCGGCCGTGCAGGGCGCGGCACGAGGGCTCGGCTCCGATCGGCGCACAGGGTCGACCGGACCGTCTCGGTGCGCGAGGAACCGGCCATGCGTGTTCTGTTCGTCGACGACGACCCCGTCCTCCTGCAGGCCTATACCTTCGTGTTCGGTCGGATGGACCTCGACGTCGAGCTCGCCGAGTCGATCGAGGAGGCCCTCGACGTGCTCGAGGCCCGGCCCGTCGACGTGTTGGTGTGCGATTACGACCTCGGTGCGGGCCGACGGGGGACGTGGCTGCTGGAGATCGCGGCGCGACGCTGGCCGGCGACTCGGCGCCTGATGATCACCGGCCTGGTGCCCAACCACGATCAGCTCGACGCCTGGTCGCGCCTGGTCGAACGCGTGCTCCTCAAGCCGTGGAATCCCGACGAGGTCGTGGCGGCGATCGTCGATCCGTGCGACGCGTGATCGGGGCGTCGAGCGCCCAGGGCCGTTGACTGCAGACGCGCGGCGTGGCGTACGTTGCCCGCCCGTCTCGGCGAACGGATCGGCGGTGCGCGCTCGTTGCGGGGACCTGCGTCGTCGTCGGGCCGGGACGCCTCACCGCACGTGTCTTCGGCGCGGTATCGTGGGGCGCACGACCGGATGGACGCGAGCGACACGCCGGACGCTTGGGACGTGATGCGTCGAGAGGTGACGGCGGTCGTCGGGGATCCCGTCGACAAGGCCGCCACGCTGGCGTCGGTCCGCAAGCGGCTCCTCGATCGCGGAGCGAAGTCCGCCCCCACCTTGTCCCGTCACATCCTGCTGCGTCGCCTGGGCTCGGGGGGCGCGGGGGTCGTGTACGAGGCGTTCGACCCCGAGCTCGAGCGCAAGGTCGCCATCAAGCTGTTGAAGACCTCCGCGTTCGAGGACGCCTCGCAGGGGGCCGCGCGGCTCAAGCGAGAAGGCCAGGCGATGGCTCGCCTGTCGCATCCCAACGTCATCGCCGTGTACGACGTGGGCTCGTATCGATCGAGCGATCTGGCGGCGATGGTCTCCGCCCAGACCGCCGACGCCGCCCCGGACGAGTCCCCCGCCGACGGCGTCTTCGTGGTCATGGAGCTCGTGGACGGTTCCAACCTCCGGGCCTGGATGCAAGGAGAGGCGAGCTGGCGAACGCGCCTCGAGATCATGGTCCAGGCCGGGCGCGGGCTGGCCCACGCCCACGCGCAGGGCCTGGTGCACCGGGATTTCAAACCCGACAACGTGCTGGTCGGATCGGACGGTGTCGGCTCGACGCCGCGTGTGCGGGTGCTCGACTTCGGATTGGCGCGTGCCGCCGACACCAAGGGGACGCGCTCACCCGACGGGGCGCCGGCGAGGCCGGAGATGGCCGGCGATCTCCACTCGCCGTTGACGCGGCCGGGGATCGTCCCCGGCACGCCCGCGTACATGTCGCCCGAGCAGCACGCGGGGGCGGACGCCGACGCGCGATCGGACCAGTACAACTATTGCGTCACCTTGTTCGAAGTGCTCGCGGGGCAGCGGCCCTTCCCGAGCGCGCCGCTCCAGACGCTGGTCGACCTCAAGCACAAAGGAGAGTTTCGCGACCCGCCGCGCGACACCGAGGTGCCCGATCGGATCTGGCGCGCGATCCGGCGCGGCCTGTCTCCGAACCCCGAGCAGCGCTTCCCCTCCATGGACGCGTTGTTGCGGGAGCTCGAGCGGCGCCCGGGCGCGTGGCTGCGGTGGGCCGTGCCGGTGGTCGGGTTCGTCGGCATGCTGGGGGCGTGGCTGGGGCGGGACGGACCCGAAGCGCTGTGCGACGTCGCGACCGAGACCATCGAACGGAGCTGGTCGTCGGCCGTGCGCGAAGATCTGCGGGGTCGCATGGACGCGGTCCTCGGCGCGCAGGCCCAAACGGTGTGGACCAAGGCGCATCGCCGCATCGACGCGTACGTCGACGCGTGGAAGCGGGCGCGGGCCTCGGCGTGCAGCCTCGGCCTGTCGGGCGCGAGCGCGCAGGACGTGCGCGCGATGGAGGCGAAGATCGTGTGCCTCGAGCGACGTCGCGCGGATCTGGAGACCGCGCTCGACGTGTTGCTGCGCGAAGACGACGCGATCGTCCGCGAGACGCTGAGCATCCTCGACGGCCTGCAGTCGCTGGATGCCTGCGACGATCCGAACGCGATGGTGGAGGCGTTGCCGCCTCCGGGGCCGCAGCGCATCGAGGCCATGGAGATCCCGTCGGAGATCACGCGTGCCCGGACGCTTGCCATCGCCGGCAAGCATGCCCGTCGCGCCGCCATCATCGAGGACGCGGTGCGCCGGGCTCGACGTATCGGGCATGCGCCCACGCTGGCGCGCGCCCTCCTCGCGCTGGGGACGACGCGCTGGGACGAGGATCGCCTCGACGAGGCGCTGGCGGCCATGCACGAGGCGCTGCTCTTGGCCGAGCAGCACGACGACGAGGGCACGGCCGTCGAGGCGATCTTGGTGCAGGCCGGGTTGCTGGGCAAGAGCAAGCAGCAGTACGAGGTGGCGCTGCGCATGCTGGAGTGGGTTCAGGCGCGCTCGGAGGATCCCGAGGTCAGGATTCGCGCCGATCGCTACCGGGGGATGTTCTACACCTTGCAGGCGCGGCCCGAGGAAGCCGTGCAGGTGCTGGAGGGTGCGCTCGCGTTCGCGGAGCAGGCGCTCGACGCCGAGAGCTTGCTGCTCGAGAGCCTGTTGTCGCCGCTGGCGAACGCCTACCGACAGCTCGAGCGGCACGACGACGCGCTGGCGACCTACGAGCGCGCGCTGGCTTTGCGCCGACGGGTCTTGGGCGAGGGGCCGGGGGACGCGATGATCCACAACAACATCGGCGGTGTGCTGAGCGAACTGGGGCGGACCGACGAGGCTTGTGCGCGGTATCGACGGGCGCACGACATGTTCCTGGAGACGTACGGCGAGGAGCACAGTCGGGTCGCGATGACCCTCAACAACCTCGGGAACTGTCGAGCGTCGAAGGGCGACCACGAGGGCGCGCTTCGGATCCACCGTCGGTCGCTGGCGATCAAGGAACGGACGCTCGGCGAGGATCATCCCGATTGCGGCTACTCGCACGTCAACGTGGGTGACGCCTTGCTCGCGCTCGGGTGGCCCGACGAGGCGCTGCAGGCCTACACGCGGGGCCTGGAGGTGTGGCGCGCGTCCATGGGCGACGCCCACCCCATGCTGGCGGTCGCGATGGCGGGGCTGGCCGATGCGGAGACGATGCGCGGCGATCCGGAGCGTGCCGAGGCGTGGATCGAGGCCGGGCTGGCGTTGTTGCCCGACGATCGCATGGGATCGGTTCGCGCTCGGCTTCTGTCCACGCGTGCGCGCGCGCGGAAAAATGGAGAGCTCGACGGTGAAGTCGCGGCCGCCCGAAGCGTGCGGGCGTCGGTGGGGATCGACGAGGACCCGTCGACGCGGTAGGGACCGCGCTCGCGCGCAGGGCCGGCTCGACGTCCCCTTCGAGGGAACGACGACGTCGGCCCGCCGTGGCGCGGCGGGGCGTCGCTTCAGGCCCCGTGACGGTGGCGCCGAGCGATCGCGTGGCTCGGTTTGGGCGACGACCGTCGACGTGCCGGCCCGCGACGCGTGCCTTTGCGGGTATGATCCCCGAGGCTTTGGTGAGCTCGACGCTCCGAGACGAGGATCTCCTGGCGCGGTGGCGGTCGGGTGACACCCGCGCGGGAGACGAGTTGCTGCGGCGGCACTTCGACGCGCTGTATCTCTTTTTTCGGACCAAGCTCGAGGGGCCGATCGACGACCTCATCCAGTCGACCATGCTCGCGTGCACCGAGGCGCGGGAGCAGTACCGCGGGGATGCGCCGTTTCGGGTCTACTTGTTGGGCATCGCCCGCAAGCAGCTCTTGCGTCACCTGCGTCGCCACTATCGGCATGGGCGGGTGTTCGCGCCCGCGGAGACGTCGATGCAGGAGCTCGCGGGCGCGGAGACCTCGCTGCCCGGCAAGCTGGCGCGACAACGCGATCGGGCGCTGCTCGTGGGGGCGCTGCGTCGGCTGCCGATCGATCTGCAGATCGCGCTGGAGCTGCGCTACTGGGAGGGGCTTTCGATCGCGGACATCGCCCAGGTCGAGGGCGTGCCCCCCGGCACGGTGAAGAGTCGGCTGGGGCGGGCCCGCGAGGTGCTGGAGCGCGAGATGGCGGTGCTCGCCCAGGCGCGCGGCGACGCTCCGGTGCGGCAGACGCTGGACGACTTCGAGCGCTGGGCCGCGGCGCTGCGCCAGGGCGACGACGAGCGCTGAGCCCGGGTGTGACGAGTCGCACGTGGCAGGCACCGAACCATGGCGCCCCATCGGCGACGAGAGCCTCGATGCCGAACCGAGTGCAGTGGCTTCGTGGGGTGTGCGGGGGTGTGGGCCTGGGGTGGCTGTGCCTGATCGTCGGGTGCCAGCAGCCCGTCGGGGACGGGGGCTTCGGGGACGGATCGGGCACGGCCGCGGCGACGTCGGGACCGTCGGGGACGGCGACCTCGGGGATGCCGGGGTCGACCGGGGACGAGACCGGCGCGGAGGATCCGGCGACGTCGCAGGGGTCGTCGGGCGAGTCGTCCTCGGGAAGCGACGGGCCGGGGATCAAGCTCGACGTGGGCCAAGACGGGAGGCCGAGCGGTCCGGGCTGCTCGAAGATCGACTTTTTGTTCGTGGTCGACAACTCGGGCTCGATGGCCGACGAGCAGCAGAACCTGATCGCCAGCTTCCCGGGGTTCTTCCAGACCATCCAGGAGCAGGTCGAGGCCGACGACTTCCACATCATGGTGGTGACCACCGACGGGTCGATGATGAGCAGCGGCGGCGGGGGATCGCAGGTCGTCACCTGTTCGGCGGGCAACTGCACGTGCCAGCCGGCGCCCGATTGCTGCGAGACCGCGTGCGGACTCAACGGGGCGCAAACCTGCTACGGGGTGCCCTGCGGGCAGCAAGCCGAGCTCGACGAGTGCGACGCCACGCAGGGGGCCGGGCGGCGTTTCGGTCAGGGGAGCTCGTGCGCCTTCGAGAATCACCCCCGCTTCATCACCGGGGCGGACGGCAACGTCGAGGACGCCTTCGCCTGTGCCAGCGACGTCGGAACCTACGGCAGCGGCAACGAGATCCCGATGGCCGTGATGTTGGCCGCGACGTCCGCCGAGCTGAACGAGCCCGGCGGATGCAACGAGGGCTTCTTGCGCGACGACGCGGTCTTGGTGGTCACGTTCATCACCGACGAGGAGGACGACTTCATGGACGGCCCGGTCCCGCTCGGCTCGCCGGGCGACCCGACGAGCTGGCACGACGACCTCATCGCGAACAAGGGCGGGCAGGACAACGCGGTGGTGGTCTTGGGGCTGTTCGGAGACACCGATCAGCCGAACGCCATCTGTCAGCCGCTGATGAACGGTGGCGTGGACGGGGCCGAAGCCGCGCCGCGCCTGCGGGCGTTCGTGGAGAGCTTCGGCGACAAGGGGTTCTTCGGCAGCGTGTGCGCGGCCGACTATGGGCCGTTCTTCGAGCAGGCGGTGTCGGTCATCGACACGACGTGCGACGAGTACGAGCCGGCGGGGTGATGCACCGCCCGGCGGCCCGCGAGCGGGCCCGGTGCAGGTCGATGGGCGACGCGGTCGCGCCTTTGTCGCAGCGCCGCGCCGAGGCGAGGCGAGGGCGGACGGCGCGTACGAAGAATTCGTAGGCGGCCTCGCACGCGGTCGAGCAGGCCCGAATGGGCCAACGAGGGGCAGGGCCCACGGGCGTCGCTCGTGCGGCGTCGTCGTTCGCGATCGAGCGGTCCAGAACGCGGTTCACCTCGATGTACGGCCACGTGGTGGCGCGGGGTCGTCGGGCGCTCGAAGGGGGGGAGCTTCGGGGGCGGATCGGGATTCGAGGATGCGAGCACGAGGTGTCCCCAAGGGACAGGTCCCGGGTGCGTCCTCGGGGCGTATGCTTCGCGTCGGTCATTCGTGATGGATTCATCGACGAAGATGGCGTCCGGCGATCGGATCCTGCCCGTCAGCGCCCGGGCGTCCCTGGTGGACCAGGCGTGGGTGGTCCGCCGCTACACGCTGCGGGAGGCGCTGGGGCGGCCGTATCGACTCGAGGCGGAGCTTCGGGCGACTCGCAGCGAGCCGTGGTTCGGGGCCGACGACCTCGTCGGGCAGGAGATCGAGCTGGTGGTGGAGCGCGGCGACGAAGAGCGCGTCGTCACCGGGGTGGTGCGCAAGGTCACCGCGCTGCCCGACGACGGCCACCGGCAACGCGTTCGCGTCACGGCGGTGCCGGTGATGGGGCTGGCCGATCGCGCACGGCGGTGTCGCATCTTTCAAGAACGGACCGTCGTCGAGATCGTGACCGAGGTGTTCCAGGAGCTGTTCGAGCGCTTCGGGCGGAGCCTGGACGCGTCGCGGCTGGTGAACGTCTATCCGCGACGCGACTATCGGGTCCAGTACGACGAGGACGACCTGGCGTTCGCGCATCGGATCCTCGAAGAAGAGGGGATCACGTACCTGTTCGAGCCGTCGCCCGACGGCGAGGTGCTCGTGCTCGTCGACGATCCGGCGGGGTTTCGGGCGGTCGAGCGCGCTGCCGCGGGTGGGCACCGGATCCGGTTCTCGGCCCACGACGAGCACGTGGCTCCCGAGGAGACGATCCGGTCGTTCGAGTGGTCGCGGACGCTGCGGGCCGGACGCGTGCGCCACGAACAGTGGGCCTGGAAGGACGGGCCGACGATGCTGCACAGCGTCGTGAGCGACCCCGACCGCGGGGATCCGTGGGAGCTGTTCGAGATCGCCGAGCACGATCTGCTCGCGCCGCCGGAGCAGGACGTCGTCGAGCAGGAGCCCGACACCACGGGGCGCTCGGCCCGGGCCGCATTGGAGGCGGAACTGGTCGGCAGCTACCGGGGCGTGGCGTCCTCGAACGTCGTCGCGCTGCGCCCCGGCGTGGTGTTCGAGCTCGGTGACCATCCCGATCCCGAGCTCGATCGTGCGTTCACGGTGGTGAAGATCGAGCATCGTGCCGACCTCGCCGACGTCGAGAGCTTCTCCGGGGGGGAGCGCGAGGACGAGCAGTACGAGAGCACGCTGACCTGCATCCCGGCCGAGGTCCCCTTCCGCAGGCGGCCGCGGCCGAAGCCGCGGATCCACGGCATCCAGACCGCGGTGGTGGTCGGTCACCAGGAGATCGACCCCGACGCGCGAGGGCGGATTCGCGTGCGCATGGGGTGGGACCGCGATCCGTCCTTGCGCACCGATCCCCAGGAGGCGTCGTGCTGGATGCGCGTCGCCATGCCCTGGGCGGGTGAGGGGTTCGGGGCGTTCTTCCTGCCGCGGGTGGGCATGGAGGTGCTGATCGCGTACCTCGATGGCGATCCCGATCGGCCGCTGTGCATGGGGTGCGTGCACAACGGGACCGCGTCCCCGCCGTACACGCTGCCCCTGCACAAGACGCGCAGCACCATACGCACGCGGAGCTCGCCGGGGGGCGACGGCTTCAACGAGCTGCGCTTCGAGGACGAGGCCGGGGCCGAGGAGGTGTTCATCCACGCCCAGCGCGACATGAAGACGGAGGTCCGGCGCAACGACTCGACGTCGGTCGGCTACGATCAGTCGTGCACCGTCGGGCACGACCAGACCCTGACGGTGCGCAACGATCGAGAGACGCTCGTCGAGGGGCACGACCGCGCGACCACCAAGAAGGATCGGTTGCGACGCGTCGAGGGGGGCGAGGAGGTCCACATCGTCGGGGGGCAGCGGGTGCAGGTAGGAGGCGGTCCAGCGGCGGGAGCGGCCCAGCCGCCGACGGCGCCGGGCGCCGAGTTGGTGGTGATCGGCACCTACAGGGTCTACGCGCGGGACAAGCTGGTCTTGCAGGTGGGCAACGACACCATGCTGGAGATGACGCCGGCCGGCATCACCCTCAAGGCACCGGCGTTGTTTCACCTGGACATTTCGGGGGCGATCACCACGATGACGCCGCAACTGCTGATGTCGAAGGTGCCGGTGGCCCAGGTGTTCGCGCAGGGCAGCCAGCTGATCCTCGCCGCCGAAGCGACGTTGTCGAGCACCGCGCGGGTGCGTAGCCAGAGCGGGCAGAGTCACGTCACCGTCGATCCCGTGATGGTGCGCGCCGAGGGACCGACGGCGGTGTTCGAAGGGACGACGTTGGCGACCCTGCAGTCGACGGGCATGGTGTCGGTGACGGGGGGGAACACGCTGATCAACGGCGACGCGTGCGTCGATGTCACCGCGCCCACGGCGATCACCCTCTCGGGGGGTGGAAACACGGTGACGATCGCCGGCGGCGTGGTGGGGTTGGGAGACTGAGGATGAACGACGACGAGTCGCACGAGAGCGTGGGATCGGTGCGGACCGAGCTCGCGGGCGCAGCCCCGGAGGTCTCGGCCGCGCCGACGATCGACGAGATCCTGGCGCGGACGGCTTCGGCCCCGCGTTGGGAGGACCTGTGGCCCCCGATGCCGAAGGGGTCGACGTTGGTCGCCGAGTGCATCGAGGATCGGCACCCGGCCTCGAGTGGGCGCGTCAAGGCGCGGTGGACGGGGTCGTGCGGCGAGCGGCACGAGGTGTGGCTGCCGATGCTTCAGGGGTTGTCGGTGCGCAAGGGCGATCGCCTGCTGCTGTCGCGTCCCGAGAACTGGCCCGAGTGGGTGGTGGTGGGGGTCGTCGACGGGTTTGCCGATCGGCCCCGACCCGCGGGGGTCGACGCAGCTCGGGTCGAGCTGCGGCCCGACGAGGCGGTCGTCGTCGCCGATCGACACGGGCGGCCGCTCTTGCGCATCCGGGACGGCGAGGGCGGCCCGCGGTTGGAGCTGTGCCAGCCCGGCGTGGCGCTGGAGGCCGAGGGCACCCTGCACGTGAAGGCCGACGCGATCACCATGGAGTCGTCGCGCGGCCCGATCACCATCTCGTCCGCCGCGCACGTGATCGTCGAGGGCGAGGTGATCTCGTTGAACTGATCGAGCCCTTCTCTACGTTCACGATGCTCAAGCTCGTCAACTTCACCCCCGTGCCGGCCGCGTTGCATTGCGCCCCGCGCAAGAAGTTTCAGCGCATCGGGGTGCTGGTGGCGAAGGCGACGTTTCGCACCGACGGCGAGCGCGTGGAGCTCGACACGCAGGATCCGCTTCCGATCCTTCGCGACGACCAGGCGACCTCGCTGGGAATCCTGCCGAAGGACCTCGACCCCCCCCAGACCCCGGGGTGCGAGGTGATCGTGCTCGGCAAGGCGCGGGCGCCCCAAGGGCAGGCGGTCGAGCAAATGACGGTGGCGCTGCGGGTGGGGACGGTCGAGCGACGGATGGTCGTGACCGGCGATCGCACCTGGATCGAGGGGCCGCACGGTTTCCGACCGACGCGGCCGGTCCCGTTCACGGAGATGACGCTCGACTGGGATCGCGCCTTCGGAGGGACTTGCAAAGTCTGGGTCGACACCGACGCGGTGCTCGAGGTCGCCAACTCGCTCAACGCGCGCGGGCGCGGCTTCGACCCCCGCCCGGTGGGACGTGCGGTGTGCCAGACGCTGCGCGCCCCACCAGGGTTTCCGGTGATCGACGATCCGGCATGGCTGCCCAACCTCGAGGATCCCGAGCACCTCGTTCGCAACCGCGGGGACGAGCCGGTCCCCTGGTGCTGGGCGACGATCCCTGCCGACATCGGCATGCGGTGCTCGGAGGCGATGCTCGCCGCGAAGTTGAGGCGGCCCTTGCCGGTGATCCGCGATCCGGGGGAGACGATCGCCGGGCGGGCGCACCCGGTGTGGCGGCTTGCGGCGCTCGAGGCCGGTGCGCGGGTGGTGTTGCACGGGTTTCACGCGGCCGGGCCCCGGGCGTTGAGGCTTCCGCGGATACGGATCTGCGCCGACTACGTGTTGACGCCCGATCGCTCGGGCACGGTCGAGTGTCGTCCTTACCGGCTGCTGCTCCTGCCGGAGGAGGACCGGTTCTGCCTGTGTTTTTGCAAGCACTTCGTGGTCGACCCGATCGGGTGGGGCGACAACTCGTTTCGCTTGCGGCTCGAAGAAGGGTGGTACGACGCATGACGGTCTCCGCGGACGTCGAAGCGCGCAGGCGCGAGGTGCAGCAACGGTTGCTCGAGGCGGCCGAGCGAGCCATGGGGCCGCACGTCGTGACGCTGGCGTCCGATTTCACGTTCGTGCTGCTCCCCTCGCCCACGCTCACGATGCACGTCGCGTTCCCGGCGGCGGAGTCTCCCGTGCCGATGGATTGGGAAGGGGGCGAGATGGTAGGCAAGCACAAGCTGACCGGCAAAGGAATGGCCAGGACGCTCCATCGCGGGAAGGGGATCGCGATGCTCGATCACGATTGCGGTCCTGCCATCGTCCACATCGTGTTGGCTTCGGTGCCCATCACGATCGCTTCGTTGAGTACCCTCGCGACCATGTTTTCGTCGAGGAAGTGCATGTTCGGCGCTGCGAAAGTTCTGCTCGAACGAAAAGGAAACGTGGGTGCCTGCACCCTGACGAACATACCGCCCACGCCGATGCTCGTCTGTTCGGATCCGGTGCCTTTGCCGGGCGTGTGTGCCCCGCAGAGCCACAGCAATACGCTCCGCTTCAAGATGACCTGGGCCGACTACGTCCTCGGCCTTCTTGCGATCGGCACGGAGCAGGTGATCTCCATCATCGCCTCGAAAGTCGCGGGCTTTGTGTTCGGCGGCGGCAAGCAGGCGGCCGCCGAGGGGGTTCGGAAGGCAGTCGCACAGGCGCTAAGCCCTACCGAGGCCGTCGTCGACTTCGTCGGTGGAAGCGTGGCGATGCTCCCCGTGAAGTCGGTGCTCATCTCCGCGTTGAAGTTGGGTGAAGTGGCCGTGCTGGGCGAGCCGGCGCAGCGGACGTCGTTGACGCCCGTCGATGTGCAGTTCTGGAGCTACTCCATCGAGTTCGAGAAGACGGAGAACGGCCTCGAGATCGTGCCGACCGACGATCCGGGGGCGAGCGGGGGCGACCCCGATGGGGAGGTCCTGTGACGCGGACGCCCGTGCGCGACCACTACGACGCCGACGTGGGGTTCTTTCCGGCGTCGGGGGTGCCGATGGGGATCTTCGCGGTGGTCAAGCGGACGTACGACCTGCGGACGGGCACCTTGGCACCGGCCGAGCCGCTTCACGGCAACGTGTGGGCGGCGGAAGGGCCCGATCGCTTACAGCCCGGGAGCGACTACTGGGTGAACAAGCCGGGCACGGACGTGGCGGTGGTCGGGAGCGCCTACCTTCTGCCGGCGGCGCCACGGGGCACCGTGACCGTGGGGCTCGGAGAGCGCGTCGTTCGGATCGAGGTGTTCGGGCCTCGGGTCGCCCGCTGGCGGCGTGGGGCTCCGCCGCGTTTCGAGGCGCCCGAGCCCGTCTCGGAGGTGCCGATGGAGTGGGGGCGTGCGTACGGAGGCGGCGATCCCCGGGTGCCGTTCGCACCGCCGAAGAGCTTCGCGGAGTGGCTGCACCTGCACTGCGATCGACCGGGGCTGTACCCGCGCAACCAGGTGGGGCGTGGATACATCGTGGTCGACGATCCGGTCGACGACGTCCCGCTACCGCAGCTCGAGGATCCGGACGACCTGCTCACCCCCGAGCGCTTCGTGGTGCGGGATCCGGCGCTTTGGTACCGGCAGCCGATCCCGGCGGGGCTGGGTCTGCGCCCGCCGTCGACGTACCCACGGCGGCTGTTCATCGGGGCGGACGCGTGGTTTCCCGCTCCCGAAGACGAACGGCTGCCCGAAGTCCGGCGAGGTGAGCTCCCCGCGGGCTATCGTTCGCGTCACGGGTTGCGGGCCACTCCCGGCTTCGAGTCGCTCGACCTCCGCTTCTTGTGCGAGGCGGCACCCTCGCTCGTGCTCACGGATGCTCGGCCCGGCCTGCCGATCCAGGTTCGAGGCATGCACCCGGAGGGGTGGGTTGCCGCGATGCGCCTGCCCGAACCGCCTCGGGTCGAGATCTTTCTCGAGGGACGGGTGCAGACCCCTCCGGTGCGTCCGAGCCTGGTCGTGGTGCGCCCCGGGGACGAACGCGTAACGGTGACCTGGGCGACCCACACCACGCAGAGCCACCGGACGTTCGTGCCGGGGCTGCACGCGCACATTCCCCTCGCGGTGCGCGTCGACGGCGACGCACCGGTGCCCTACGTGACGCCGCCGACCCAGGCGGCGCTGCGCGAGGCAGCCCGGACGGGCGGGTGACGTTCGGCCGCACGGCGATCGTTCCCGGTGGAACGCGGGCGTCCCCGGCAAATCGCGAGCGTCGCCGGTGGAACGCGGACGTCCCCGGCAAATCGCGAGCGAAGGATCGCGAGCGTCTGCGGGTCAATCGCGGGTCCGTGGTGGAACGCGGGCGTCCGTGGTGGATCGCGAGCGTTCCCGGTGGAACGCGGGCTGCCCGGTGAAACGCGGGCGTCGACGGTGAATCCCGAACGTCCCGGCAGATCGCGAACGTCTACGGCAAATCGGGATCCTCGCCGGCAAATCGGGAGCGTCTACGGCGAATCGGAAGCGTCTACGGCGACTACGGTGAATCGCGAACGACGACTGTGGAACGCGGGGGTCCATGGTGGATCAGGAGGCGAGCACCAGGCCGACGATCGTACCGAGCACGATCGCAATGAAGACCCCGGCGAGGACGAAGGTGAGCATGCGCTTTCTGTGTCGCGCTTCGAGCACCGCCGTCGACGTGGGCTCGTCGGGTCCGCGCGGGACCTCCGACATTCGGGGCAGGGGGGCGTTCGGTGAAACGGGAGGGATGGCGGGCCCGGGCGCAATGGCGGGGGCGGGATCGGGTGCGCGACGGGGCTCGAGGGGCGAGGGTGGATGCGCGGGCTCGACCTGACCGACCAACGGTCCGACGCCCCCGCGGTTCGGGCTCGAAGGCGGCCGCGGGGTGGCTCGCGCGGGGGTGTCGGCGGAGATTCGGGACGCACGATCGCGAGCTTGCGTGGAGGGGCTCGTCGGCGAAGGGACGCGACGGTTTGCGTCGCCGAAGGTGGGTGCGGGTCCAGACGATGGTGGAGTCATGGCGCCTGCGAGCGCCGGGGCGGGGCCGAGGGGGGACGCACCTTCGGAGGTGGCGTGGGAGCGACGGGCCTGTTCGCGGCTGGTCTCCTCGCGCATGCGAGCGAGCACGGCGTCGTCGATCAGGGTCGTGCCCTCGTCGATCTCGCTGCCGGGGGGCGAAGGCACGCGTGGCTCGAGCACTGGCATGGGGGGCGCCGCGGGGGCAGAGCGACCGGAGGTTTGCGGAGGGTCGGGCGTGGGCGCTCGGTCGTGCGGCGCAGCGGCGGTCGAGCGTACCCACCCGGAGGGCTCGGCGGTCGAGAGGTCGAGCCCGACGTCCGGACGACGAGGGCTCGACGCGTCCGCCACGAGGCTCGCGATCACGCGCGTCGGGTCCGGGGTCGGATCGCTCCATCGCTGCAAGAGCGCCAGCGCCTCGGTCGCCGAGGGGATGCGGCGGCGCAGGTCGGTGGCGACCAACGCGTCGTGCAGGGCGACCAGCGGCTCGGGGGCGGGCCTTTGCAGGCGCGGAGACTCGCCCGACAAGATCGCGCGGTACAGCGCCTCCGCGTCGAGATCGGGCCAGGGCGGCTCGCCGTCGAGCAAGGTGTGCAGGAGGATGCCTGCAGCGTAGAGATCGCCCGACGGCAAGAGCCCGCGACCGTGCAGTGCCTCGGGGGCCATCGAGCGCAACGTGTCGCTGGCGAGGAGCCCCGCGGTGCCCTCGGTGGTGCGTCGACCGACGCCGAATCCGGCGATCTTCACCGCTCCGGTCCGCGACAGCATCACCGCGCGCGCGTCGATGCGGCCGTGGGCCAGACCGAGGGGGTGACCAGGGCCACGCATCGCGTGTGCATGGGCGAGCGCCTCGAGGAGGGCTTTCGCGATGTGGGCGATGCAGGTGAGCCGTCGCACGTCGTCGTCGTCGCGCAAGGCTTCGATGGAGGTCGTCAGATCGTTGCACCACGCGTCCAGAAATTCCCAGGCGACGTAGGAGCGGCCGGCGACCTCGCCCGCGTCGAGCAAGGAGACGATGTGGGGGTGTCGGAGGCGGGCGCCGACCTCCGCGGCCTTGCGCAGCTCGTCGAGCGTCGGATCCGTCGCCGGGGTGTCGGGGGGGCAGAGCTCGATGCGGGCGAGCTCGGCGGCCCCGGCCACGATCCGCGACCCGAGCCACCATTCGCGCGACGCGTCGCGTTCGAGCAGCCGCACGAGCTCGAACTGCCCGACCCGGTGCGTGGGCTCGAGGCCGCTCACCGGGCGAGGATAACGCAGCGTGCACCGGGAGACCGCGGTCGACGGCCGAACGGCACTCGTCGGGGCAGCATGCAGGAGCAGAGCGTTCGTGGGGCGCCGCCGCTGGTGCAACCGGGGCCGCGATGATGCGTCGCCTTGGCATGAGCCCGCTCGGAACGACTGCGCGTGTTTCCACGGTGTGTTGGATGATCCCACTCGCACTTACCTTGGCCTGTGGCGGAGGCGGGGCGGAGGTCGAGGGAGACACCGAGGCCTCGTCGTCGGGTGAGACCGGCGGTCCGAGCTCGAACACGTACACGACCGCCCCCACCACGCAGCCCGGAAACGACACCAACGACTGTCCCATCGGGGCGGAGGGGTGTCCGTGCACCAGCGGGGGAAGCTGCGACGCGGGGCTCGTCTGCCTGTCGCAGCTCTGCGTCGATCCCGGAACCGAGGACACCACCGATTCCGGGAGCACGACGGGATCCGACGCGTCCACCGGCGAGAGCACGGCGACGACCGGCGGCGAGACGACGAGAACGACGGGAACGACGGGAACGACGGGAACGACGAACGACACGACGGGAACGACGGACGACACGACGGGGACGACGGGCGACACGACGGGGACGAGGGGCGACACGACCGACACCACCGGCAACCCGCTGTGCCCCGACGGCGTCGTGTCGACGCTGGCCATCGAAGAGGACGGCTGGATCTGGGCGGAGTGCAACGAGTTCGGGATCCAGGGCGGCTGGTACTGCTACACCGACGGGCAGACCGAAAGCACTTGCCTCGAGAACGTTCCGCCCTACGACGACGGCAAGATGTGCCTGAGCGGCGAGACGCTCGGCCCCATCCCGAACACGTGGGGGGCCGGCATCGGCCTGGGCCTCGCCGAAACGGACGACGACCCGCCGGTGAAGATGCCGTACGACGCCGCGTCGCGCGGCATCGTGGGATTCAGCGTCACCATCACGGGATCCACGGGCGGCAACGACCTCCGCGTCGGATTCACGACCTCGGCCATGCCCACCCTGACGCCTCCGTTCGTCGTCGTCCCCGGCGCGGGAACCCACGACTTGTTGTTCGAGGACGCCATCGTCCCCCCCGATTGGGCGGTTCCCAATGCCGGGGAGACCGTCGATCCCACCGCGATCTACGACATTCAGTTCCAGGTTGCCGGTGACGGCGTGGCGGCGCCCTTCGACTTTTGTGTCACCGACGTCACGCCGATCCAGTGATTCGGCGTGCGACCGGGGGCCCCAGGGCCGCGGACGCGCACGCAGGGGGCCCGTCCCCGTGCGGCTGGCGTGCGCGCTTACAAGGAGTCGCCCGGGAACGCCACGACGGAGCCACCTCGCGACGTGGAGGTGGAGGTGGAGGTGGGACGTCGTTGGGGGTATAGACGACTGCGACGACGTCCACGTCCACCGTCCACCTTCAGGGGGTGTGGCCGGCCATCGTGGTCTCGATGCGCTTGGGCGGAAAAGGCCGGTTCGAGGCTCCCGATCGGGCGTGGTCGTGTCCGATCAGCGGATGATCGGTGCACAGGTCGATACGCCGGCACCCACGATGCGGATGGGCCCCTGTTGCACCACGGTGGTCAGCATCTGCGTGTCGTCGTAGTCGAAGTGGGTGACCTTCGACACGGTCGAGTTTTGGTTCGCCTCCGTGAAGAGGTAGAAGTCGCCGCCGTGGAACGCGAACGCAAACGCGTTCGTCAGGCTCATGTTGAGCGGCGTCTCACCGATGACCGAGGCATCGGACTTGTCGTATTCGATGAGCTTGGCAGGGCTGCCGGCGAACGCGAACAGGCGGCCGTCACCCGTGCCGGTGAGCTCACCACCGTCGTAGTCGATGCTGCCGATCTCCTGCATGGTCAGCGTCTCCGGATCGAGCACGCCCAGGCGTCCGGCGTTGGGCCCCTCGGAGAACCCGCCCTGGCCGCTCCAACTGTGCGCGTACAGCTTGTCGCACGGGTCGAACAGGCTGTTGGACACGAAGCCCATGCCGAACTTGTTGAAGCCGAGCTGGCCCGGGGCGTATCCGGGATCGACGCAGTTGTTGGGGTTGTTGACGTCGATCGTGTAGATGTCGTCGTTCTGGAACATCACGTGAGCGATGCCGTTGCGATCGACGGACATCGAGAAAGTGTCGGTTTGCGGGCAGCCCAGCGACGGTGTGATCTGCGTGAACATCAACGTGTCGGGGTCGAAGCTCCACAGCTCCGCGTCGTCCGACAGGACGTAGATCAGATCGGTGTTTTGGGCGCAGGTACATGCCTGCATGCCCTCGGTTCCGGTGCTGTCGTCGCCCGTCTCGTCACCCGTGGAGCTTCCGGTCTCCGTGTCGGTCGAATCGGTCGTCGTGCCTTCCGTCCCGCTCGTGTCGGAGGTCGCGTCCGCCGTGTCGGAGGTCGCGTCCGCCGTGTCGGAGGTCGCCTCGGTCCCCGGCGTCTGCGTCGTCGACGTGTCGGTCGCGCTGTCCGAATCGTCGTCGGCCGTCGTGGTGCCCGGACCGGCACTGGCCGTGTCCATCGTTCCCGCACTGGTGGCCTCGGTGTCCGTTCCGCCCCCGCTGCCCGATGCCGTGGCCCCGGCGTCGTCGTCACCGCAGCCGACGAGCACGAGGCCCACCAGACAAGCCACCCACGAGACCTGATCTTGCCGACGCGTCGATTGCATGCGGTGCAGTATCGTGGGAACGGCAAAGCGGAGCAACCCTCGCACCGATTCGATGCGGTCGCGCCCGCACACGGCGTCTCACGGTACGTCGGCACGTCGTCGCATGCGGACCGTCGTTTTGGTTTCGCCGAAGAGACACAGGTTCGACGCGGGCCTGCGCGGCGGGCGGAGTCCTTGGCGGCTCGAGCTGGCTCGACATGATCTTCGCCACCGTGAACCCCGGCGCCTTACCGACCGCGGCGCGGCGTGCTCCTTTCCGCACGGCGGGCTCCTTCCCCCCCCCCTCCTTTCCGACGGTCGGTTTGCGGGGCGGGGTCCTCCCCCCCCCCCCCC
>CAZYSW010000025.1:20859-22124 GCA_964650105.1 uncultured Nannocystaceae bacterium | reverse complement strand
GATCTTCTCCACCACGGCGTCCTGCTCGGCCTCTCCGGCGTGCTCGCGCTCGCGACGGGCTGCGGCGACGACATGGATACTTCGACCACCGGAACTGCTTCGGTGGGGGGCACGGATTCGGCCACGGCGGGTAGCCAGGGTACCGAAAGTGCAACCGACGGTGGCGGGACCGACAGCGCTGGAAGCCAAAGCGCTGGCGAGGGCACCCAGAGCGGGGGTGAGACGGGCACCGACGGGTCGACGGGTGTCGACACTTCGGCGACGGCCGACGACACCTCGGCGACGGGTGTCGAGACCGACAGCGGCGACGACACCGACAGCGGCGACGACACGACCGGCGACGACACCGACAGCGGGGAGGATACGAGCGGCGACGGTGGCAACAACACCGGCGGTGGCAACCAGAGCTGCGAGGCGCCGGCCGCCTACGTGGACTGCGACGGCACCCCCGGGAACCTGACCACCGATCCGTTCCAGGCGATCGGGATCAACTGCGGCAACGATCCGAGCACCACCGTCATCGCCCAGAACGCGACGATGAACTCTAACAACGCGAACGCCTGGCGCATCGTCACCGCGTACGGCACCGCCAACCAAGAGGTGGGCGACAACCGCTACAACGGCAAGCTGTGGGCGGCGAACCTCGACGAGTGGGAGAGTCCCCACCAGGAGATGATCCCCCCCAACACCTCGACGGCGATCCTGCTGTTGTCGACCGGGGTCGTGTCCCAGCCCAACGCCCAGGGGGTGGTCACGGAGTTTCCCGGACTTCAGGACCTCAACGACGACAACGGCAATCTGGACACCGGTGGGCTGCCGTCGCCCCTCAGCGCGCAGAAGGGCTCGAACAACGGGGCCGGCGGCACCCCGTTCATGGACTGCGACGGCGTGAACGACTGCTCCGACAGCCTGTACGACCACTGGTACGGCAAGAGTTGGAACGACCCGAACGACAAGCTGTGGATGCAGTTCGACCTCACCGTGCCCGCGGGGACCGAGGGGTACGTGTTCGACTTCGCCTTCTTCTCGTCGGAGTATCCCACCTACTACAACACGGAGTACAACGACCTGTTCATCGCCTGGTCCACGTCCGAGACGTACACCGGGAACATCACCTTCGTGAACGACAGGCCGCTGACCATCACCTCGCTCGAGGACGCGGGCGCCTTCCAGTACAAGAACAACGCGCCGGCGCTCGCGAACACCGGGTACGAGGGGCACGCGGGAACCGGGTGGTACACGGCGCGTGGCTCGGCCATGCCCGG
>CAZYSW010000025.1:15071-20849 GCA_964650105.1 uncultured Nannocystaceae bacterium | reverse complement strand
AGACCTTCCAGATCACCTTCTTCCTCACCGACATGGGCGACAGCAATCTCGCCAGCGCCGTCCTCCTCGACAACTTCCGCTGGGAGTGCATCGGCTGCGTGCCCAACGAGGTCGAGTCCTGCGGCATCGCTCCGCAGTGACGGGCTCGTCACCGTGACGAGGCTCGGCGGCGACGCGGTTTCGCGTCGCCGCCGTCATCTTTTGGGGCTCCACCCCATGCATTCCGATCGAGCTCCGCGCAGGGCGTGGTGCGAGGAGGCCACGACGGCGGCGAGAGGCCCTCGTGGTCACCGCGGCGACGGTACGTACGTTGCAGGAGGGGGAGGGCATGGCGATGCACGCGTGCTCGCACCGGGTCGGAGAGAGCCTCCGATGGCGGCGCCGTGGACAAGGGGGCCACACTGTGAACCCCTGGAGCGCACGGCGTGAGCACGACCGGCGCGGTCGACACGGCGCCACGAGACGCTCCGCCCTGCATGCGTCGGTGCGCCCGGGACCGCCCGACGCGCTACACGAGAGCCGGTTCGAGCGCGGCCCGGCGGACGCGTCCTCGATCGGCGTGGAGAGGCTCGGCCGAGGATGGAACCGATCCATGACCACGCGCTGATCGGGGACTGTCGAACGGCGGCCCTGGTGTCTCGCCGCGGTGCCATCGATTGGCTGTGTTGGCCCCGCTTCGACAGCCCGTCGGTGTTCGGGCGAATCCTCGACGATCGCGCCGGACACTGGACGGTGCAGCCCACCGGCGCTTTCGAGAGCAGCCAACGCTACGTGGAGGGTTCGAACGTCCTGCAGACGCGGTTCGTCGGCCCCGATGGCACGGTGGTGATCACCGACTCGATGCCGGTCGCGTCGGAGGAGGAGAAGCGCCGCACGATGATGCCCGAGCAAGAGATCCTCCGCGTCGTGCGTTGCGAGCAAGGAGAGGTCGAGCTCGCGATGGTCATGGAACCGAGACCCGGCTACGGGCGGGAAGCGCCGAGGATCGAACACGCGGGCGCGCTCGGAATCCGCATCGAGACCTCGCAAAGCTCGATGATCCTGCGCGCAGACGTACCGTTGGCCGTGACGCCCAACGCCGCCATCGAGGCCCGCTTCCGGCTTCGCGCGGGTCGGTCCGCGCACATGTCTTTGGTGCTCGCGCACGATTGGCCGGCCGTGCTTCCGCCGCTCGGCGCGGCCTCGCAAGACGCCATCCGTCGGTCGGTGCGATGGTGGCGTGCATGGCTGTCGCAGCTCACCTACGACGGGCCGGTTCCGGACGCCGTGCGGCGCAGCGCCCTGGCACTGAAGCTGCTGGTGTTCGCTCCGTCCGGCGCGGTCGTGGCGGCCCCGACCACCTCCTTGCCGGAGCGCATCGGGGGCGACCTCAACTGGGACTATCGCTTCTGCTGGCTCCGTGACGCCTCGCTGACGGTGCGCGCGCTCTTCGGGCTGGGCTGTTTCAGGGAGGCCGAGGCATTCGTGAGCTGGCTTCTGCACAGCACCCACCTGACGCAGCCGGAGCTGCGCATCCTCTACGACGTCTACGGAAACAGTCCCGGGCGAGAGCAAGTGCTGGAGGAGCTGTCGGGCCACTTCGGGTCGCGGCCGGTTCGCATCGGAAACGCGGCGATCGAGCAGGTGCAGCTCGACGTGTACGGTGAGGTCATCGAGGCGGTCGTCGAGTTCGTCCGTCGGGGCGGTCGGATCGATCGCGAGACCGGACGCATGCTGCGATCCTTCGGTGAGTATGTCTGCCGTCACTGGCGGGAGCCCGACCACGGCATCTGGGAGCCGCGTACGGGCAAGCGGCACAACACGCATTCGCGGGTCCTGTCCTGGGTCGCGCTCGACGATCTGATCGCGTTGCACGCCGAGGGGTACATGAGGAAGGCTCCGGTGGACCTGTTCGCGAAGAATCGGGACCTGATTCGGCGACAGGTGGTGGAGCACGGTTGGAACGATCGGCTTCGGAGCTATGTCGCACATCTCGGGGGAGAGCGCCTGGATGCCAGCTCCCTGCTCTTGGCCTGGTACGGATTCGAAGCTGCGACCTCGGAGCGAATGCGGAGCACCTACCAGCGGATTCGCGAGGAGCTCGGCGCGGGGGACGTTCTGCTCTACCGCTACCGGTCGGGGGAATCCCCGGGCGAAGGGGCGTTCGGGATCTGCAGCTTTTGGGCGGTGGAGTACCTCGCGCTCGGCGGCGGAAGTCTCGAGGAGGCGTGCAGGGTCTTCGAGACGCTGTGTGGGTACGCAAACGAGGTCGGTCTGTTCGCCGAGGAGATCGATCCCGCGACCGGCACCGCGGTGGGCAACTTTCCTCAGGCCTTCACGCACGTGGGATTGATCAACGCTGGACTGTCGCTCTCCGAGCGCGCGCACCTGGAGCGGTCGGCGGCACGTCGGCGGCCGTCGAAGGGCCGCGTCGAGGTGAGGAGGTGGACATGAACTTCGCAGACTGGCTGCTGTGGGGGTTTGCCGCGACCATCGTGCTCACCACCGTGATGGCGGCGAGCCAGGGGTTGCACCTCACGCGAATGAGCTTGCCCTACATGTTGGGGACGATGTTCACCCCCGATCGCGATCGCGCGAAGCTCCTGGGTTTCGTCGTACACGTCTTCGACGGTTGGGCCTTCTCGCTCTTGTACGTGGCGGTCTTTCACTCCGCGGGCGTCCCCACGTGGTGGCTCGGAGCGCTCATCGGCCTCGTCCACGCGGCATTCGTGCTCACCGCCGGAATGCGCATCCTTCCCGGGTTGCACCCACGCATGGCCAGCGAGCAGCAAGGCCCCACGCTGACGCGGCAACTCGAGCCTCCCGGGTTCCTCGCGCTCAACTACGGCGCCCAAACCCCCTTGTCGGTGGTCGTGGCGCACGTCGTCTTCGGCATGGTGCTCGGCAGCGCCTACGTGATCTGAGCTCCCGCCCTGCGCGGGTCGTCGTGATCGTACGGACGCCGCGGGTCGTCGCGTCCCGGCCCGCGGCGCCGTGTCGCTGCGGTACGCCTCAGTCCAGATCGGCGTGGGCGTGCCCGCCGTGCTGCTGCGCCTCTTCCTTCTTGGGACGCTCGGTGATGACCGCCTCGGTGGTGAGCATCATCCCGGCCACGCCCCGGGAGGGGTGCATCCACCGCGGCGACGTGCGCTCGCGACGGTCCGGCGTCCGTCCGGCGTCCCGAAGATCCGGCGGATCGGATCGGGCCGGCGGGCGAAGACGGGTGGACCGGGCCGGGCAGAGGTCGATCGTCAGCTCAGCGGGATCCGGCGAGGGTTTTCGACCTCGGCCGTCTTCGGGAAGCGGACGGTGAGGACGCCCTTGTCGAAGTGGGCCTCGGCGCGCGCGGTATCGACGTCTTGCGGCAGGGGAATCGCTCGCTCGAATCGGCCGAAGTACCGCTCGAGCCGATAGCAGCCCTCTTCTTTGCTCTCGTCTTCGGTTCGCTTCTCGCCGCGGAGAAGAAGAACGCCGTCCTGGACCGACAGGTCGATGTCGTCACGATCGAGCCCCGGAAGCTCCGCCGACACCTTGACGTGCTTGCCCTCGTCGACGATGTCGATGCTGGGCTGAAACGCGCGAGGGGCGAAGTCGCCGAAGAAGCGATCCATCTCGCCGAACAGCGCGAACGGGTTGGACCAGAAGCGATCCGAGAGCATGTGATCGACGAACCGGTTCATCTGCTGGAAGTGCTGAAGCGGGGACGGAAAGCTGCTCGCCGCAGCCACGCCGGCCTGCACGGGTAGCCCGCTGCTCGCGCGCGCCTCGCCTTCGCTCTTCTTTCTTTCTCGCTTGAACTTGAAAGGCAACCACTTCGACAACTTGGACATGGCGAACCTCCTTGTGACTTCCATTCATCATCCATGCTCTCGCCACGAGCTTCACCCGAGCCCGGCGAGCGCGAGGATGTCTTAGCAACGCTGCGTCGTCGGTCAACGAACGCCGCGCGCAACGCTTGCGGAGCGTTCCGACTCGCTCGATACGATCGTGCGGCCCCAACGAGGACCTCGCGTCCATCGATGTCCCCACCACACGACGTCGATCACCGAGTGCTCGACCTCGGTGGTCGGTCGGCGAGTCGTTCACCGCGTCGAGGGTTGACCGTCGATGCCCCGTGACCACGATGAGACCGCAACGCCCACGATCACCTGGAGGGACGTCGATGGAAACTCGCATTCGCGCATACACCTTGCCGCCTCGCCCGGAGGCGCCCACCTGGATGGCTGCGCTTCACGTCTACGATGGCGTATACGGCCGTGGTGCCCGGCGGGGAGCCCCGCGCGCGGATTCGGGGCCGGAGCGTCCGGCGGCCTCGGCGAGCGTTCCGGCTGCGGGCCGGTCCGTGCGTTCCGGCGATCCGCTCGATCGTGGCGCTGCCTTCCGCCGGGTGTCCTAGACGGAGACGTCGACCGCGCTGCCGGCACGGGGTTCCCCCCTCCTGGGTCCGCCGCCCGAGCCGGAGCCGCCCGAACGCCCCGAACCGCCGCGTCGGGCTCGCATGCGGGTCAGCGCGGCTTGGGCATCCGGCGCCCCGCCAAGCCTGGCCAGCCCCTCGATGCATCCCGGCTCCAAGAGACGCTCGACGAGCGATACCCAAGAGGTCCGGCGGCTCTCGATCTCGATGCGGCTACCAACCACGCGGAGCTTGCCGGGCTTCGACGCGCTCTCGAATCTCGGTCACGGCAAAACCGTCCGCAATGGTGAGGCTGTGCTCGCGGGCGTAGGTCGAGGCAGCCTCGATTACTCGGAAAAGTCGTGGTGCGCGTGAACGAGCCACAGCTCGCCCTCGCGCCCCACCAGGCGGGCGGCGAGCACGCCAGCCTCGAGGGTGTGGCGACCCACGCCGATCCGATCCTGGTCCCCCACCTCGACCACTTGGCCGGTACGAAGCTCGCCCTCCTCGTCGCTCAGCAGCTCGATGGGCACCAACCACCCGGTGGAACGTGTTCGAGTTGGACGGTGTCGATTCGTCGCCTCGGCGACGGCCGCTGAGCACGTGCTCGGTCGTCATCCCTCCGTCCTCCAGCCGCCACCCAGGGCCTGATAGATGTCCACCAGCGCCTGCCATTGCCGCTTCTTGGTCTCGATCAGCTCCATCTGCGCGTCCAGGAAGTCTCGTCGGGTCATGAGGACCTCCATGTAGTCGGCACGCGCAGAGCGGTACAGGACGTCGGAGATCTCGATCGCATTCTCCAAGGCGGCGGCCTGCTCGCTCAGCTGCTCGTATCGCTGCGTCAGGTTCTCCAGCGTCGCGAGCTGATTGGCGACGTCCGTGAATGCACGCAGCAGCGTGCGCTCGTACTCGCACACCGCCTGGATCTGGCGTGCATTCGCGGCCCGATAGTCCGCCTCGATCCCACCGCGGTTCAGGAGGGGAGCCACCAGGTTCCCTGCCAAGTCGTAGGCCAGCGACTGCGGCGTGGCCACGAGGTGCCGCGCATTGAAGGACTCGTACCCCACGCCCGCCTCGATGCTCAGCGAGGGGTAAAAGCGCGCCTTGACCACCTTCGTGTCCAGCTTCGCGGCATCCAGCGCATTCTTGGCCGCCCGAACGTCGGGGCGATTCTCCAGGAGATCGGCAGGAACCCCGGTGGCGACCACGTCGGGGACCGGTGCCATGAACGTCTCGTCGTTGCGGGCCACGCGTTGTGGGTAGCGCCCCATCAGGACGTTGATGCGGTTTTCCACCATGGCCCGCTCACGCTTCAACTCGGCGACGAGACTTTGGTTTTCGAGAACCTCGGCCTGAAACCGCCGCACCTCGAGCTCGGTCCCACGTGCGGCGGCCTTCTTGGCCTT
>CAZYSW010000025.1:11024-15050 GCA_964650105.1 uncultured Nannocystaceae bacterium | reverse complement strand
ATGTTTCCTTCCAGGATCTCGATCTGCTTGTCCAGCGCGACCAGATCCCAGTACGAGTCCGCGATCTCGGCGATGATCTCCGTCATGACGAAGTTCCTCGCCTCGATGCTCGCCAGGTAGCGATGGTTCGCGGCCTTCTTGGCGTTCCGCATTCGGCCCCAGAGGTCGATTTCCCAGGAGGCGCGCAGGCCGAAGCGAAAGTCGGGCAGGTGTTCTGGGACGTCGTGGGCCTCGTCGCTCACGCCCTGGCTGGTGTGTGCCCCCCGCTTCTCGATCCCGGCGCCGACTTCCGCGTCGAGCCTGGGGAGGTACTCGCTGCGAGCACCGGCGACCTCGGCCTTCGCGATGACGATCTCCTGCCTGAGGATCTCCAGATCCTGGTTGCTCTTCAACGACTCCTCGATCAGGCGCTTGAGGTCGGGATCCGAGAAGAACGCGTCCCAGTGCGCCTGCGCGGCCAGGCTCGGCCCCTCGCCGTGGTCGTACGCGCCGAAGGACGCCGGAAGCTCCTCGATCGCCTCTCGGGCCTCGTTCCCGGCCAGGTAGCGTGCGCAGCCGAAAAGGACGAGGAGGCCCCCGATGCCGACGGCCCGTCCCAAAGCTCGGGTGCCGGCAGGGTATCGGAGAACGTCGCGGGGGGTGACGACGTCGTCGGCGCCGTCGCTCGCCGGACACGAGGCCGAAGGAACACCGGGCCTGGCTCGAGCATCGAGCGACCCCGCCGGCGTCGCCAGGCACGGTGTCGTCGCCTCGCGCGACTCTTCCGAGACCTTGCTAGTCATCGGTCGATGCTCCTACCGGTGTGGACTCTTCGTGAGCCCGCGTGCGCTCGGTGGGCACGAACGCCGGTTCGGGTGGCGTCTCCCCGTGTTCCACGGGCTCGGGGGTGCTCTGGTCGGGCTCGATGGGAACCGTCCGTCGTGCCGCCGAGGGATCCGCGGACCGACCGTCTGCGCCGGGCGGCGAATCGCCGTACTTGAGGAACCGTTCCCACCGCGCGAGGTGGCCGAAGATGTAGTACAGGCCCGGGACGATCACGACGCCGAACACCGTGCCCACGAGCATCCCCCCGAGCGCGGACGAGCCGATGGTCCGGTTGCCGATGGCGCCCGCTCCGGTCGCGACCACCAACGGCACCAGGCCCGCGATGAACGCGAAGGACGTCATCAAGATGGCGCGGAAACGTGCCTTTGCGCCCTCGATGGCCGCGTCGAAGACCGTCGCGCCCTGCCGCTGCTTCTGCATGGCGAACTCGACGATGAGCACCGCGTTTTTGCCCAGCAGCCCGACCAACATGACCAGCCCCACCTGCGCGAAAATGTCGTTGGCCAGGCCGGCGATCCGCAACAGCAAGAACGACCCGAAGACCCCTGCCGGCAGCGACAGGATGACCGCCAGGGGGAGGAAGAAGCTCTCGTACTGGGCCGCGAGCACGAGATACACGAACACGACCACTACCAGGAAGATGTAGACGGCTTCGTTCCCGCGTTGTGCCTCGTCGAACGACAGCCCCTCCCACGCGACATCGTATCCACGCGGCAGCGTGGCCTTCGCCACCTCCATGACCGCCTCGATCGCGTCACCGGTCGTGTAGCCGCGCGCCGGACCCCCACGGATGGCCGCGGAGTTGTACAGGTTGTACCGGGTGATCTCGTTGGGTCCCTGTCTCTTCCTGATCTTCATGAAGGCCGAGTACGGGACCATCTCGCCCTCTTCGTTCTTGACGTACATCTCGAGCAGGTCGGTCGGAAGCCTCCGGAAGTCCGGATGAGCCTGGAGGTAGACCCTGTAGTAGGTCCCGAACCGAACGAAGGCCTGCTCGAAGCTGCTCCCGATCATGATGTCGAGGTTCTCCATCGCATCCTTGATGGAGACGCCCTTCTGCATCGCGAGATCGTTGTGGATGATCAGCTCGTACTGAGGGTAGTTGGCCGCATAGAACGTGAAGAGCCCGGTGAGCTCCTCGCGCTCGGCCAGCGCGGCCATGAACTCCCGGTTGATCCGATCGAACTCGTGGTAGTCCTCGCTGGCGGTCTTCTCCAGCAATCGGAACGAGATGCCCCCGGCCGCGCCGTACCCGGGCACCGCCGGAGGCTCGAAAAACTCCACGATGGCCCCGATGTCCTTGGCCTTCGCCTCCAGCTCCTCGATGATCTCCGCGACCGAGGCCTCGCGTTCGGACCAGGGCTTCAGATTGATGAGGCAAGTTCCGGCGTTGGATGCACGCCCCTCCGTGAGGATCTCGTAGCCGGCCAAAGACGAGACCGATTGCACACCCTCGACCTCCTTGGCGAGGCTTTGCAGCGTTCGGGCGACTTCGTTCGTCCGCTCCAGGGTCGATCCCGGGGGCGTCTGAATGATCGCGTAGATGATCCCCTGGTCCTCGTTGGGCACGAAGCCGGCGGGGAGCGTCTCGTTCACCACGAGAGTTCCGCCGGAGAAGAGGCCGAGCATCATGAGCGTGAGGCCCCACTTCGCGACCAGCGATCTCATGATCCGGACGTAGATGGACGTGCTTCGCTCGAACGCGCGGTTGAACGCGGCGAGGAGCAAAGTGACGGGATTGCGGCTGTGGGTCCCGGGTCCGTGAGCCTTCTTCAGGATCAAGATGCAGAGCACCGGCGTCAGGGTCAAGGCGACGATCCCCGACAAGACGATCGACGACGCCATCGTGACGGAGAACTGTCGGTAGAAGACGCCGACCGGGCCGCTCATGAAGGCGACGGGAACGAACACCGCCGCCATCACCAGCGTGATGGCCACGATGGCTCCACTGATCTCGTCGAGCACCAGCTTCGTCGCGTGGTACGGTGAAAGGTGGTCCGCTTCCATCTTGGCGTGGACGGCCTCCACGACGACGATGGCGTTGTCGACCACGATGCCGATGGCGAGGACGAGGGCGAAGAGTGTGACCAGGTTGATGCTGAGGTCGAACGTCGCCATGAAGATGAACGCTCCGATGAGCGACACCGGCACGGCGAGCGTGGGGATGAGGGTCGAGCGCCAGTCGCCCAGGAAGACGAACACCACGAGGGCGACCAACACGAACGCCTCCGTCAACGTGTGGACCACCTGTTCGATGGACGCGTCGAGGAACGCCGAGACGTCGTAGCTGATCTCGTACTTCATCCCCGCCGGGAAGGTGCTCTTCTCCAGCTCCTCGAGCTGTTTCTTGACGTCGGCGATGACCTCGCGGGCGTTGCTGCCGTAGCTCTGCTTCAAGACGATCGCGGCCGAAGGGTATCCATCGAGGTTGGAATAGATGTCGAAGAACTCGCTCCCCAGCTCGACTTCGCCGACGTCGCGCAGTCGAAGGATCTCGCCCTCGGGATTGGCGCGGAGAATGATGTCTTCGTACTGTTCCGGCTTGTTGAATCTTCCCGCGTAGACCAGCACGTACTCCAGTGCCTGGGCTCGTTTTCCGTCCGCCCGACCGATCCTGCCGGGGCGGCCGATCACGCTCTGCTCGTCGATGGCCTCCATGACGTCTTCGGCCGACAAGTTGTAGGCGCGGAGGCGATCGGGATTCAGCCAGATGCGCATGGCATATCGGCGAGCCCCGAGGATCTGGGCCTGGGCGACACCCTCGATGCGCTGGAGGTCGGGCAAGATGTAGTTGTTCGCGAAGTTGTAGAGGAACTTCTCGGTGGCCCCCTCTTCGGTGCTGTACACGTTGACGTACATCAACATGCTGGGCTGCACGCGCGAGAGGATGACGCCTTCGAGCTGCACGAGCTCGGGTAGCTGGTTCATGACCTGGTCGATCCTGGTCTTGACGTTGACCAGAGCCTCGTTGGGATCGGTGTCCAGGTCGAAAATGACCTGAATGGTCGCCTCGCCCGCGCTCGTCGCGTCCGAGATCATGTACCGCATGCCCTGGACTCCGTTGATGGCGCGTTCCAGCGGAATCAGGGTGGTGTTCACGAGGACCCCCGCGCTCGCGCCGGGGTAGGCCATGAAGACGAGGACGCGCGGAGGAACGATCTCCGGAACCTGTGAGATGGGGCGCTGGCGGCCAGCAATCGC